>NZ_JBFRGD010000009.1:0-267402 GCF_052115165.1 Paenibacillus sp. 2TAB23 | reverse complement strand
AGTAACCCTATTGAATGAGCTGTAAGCACACATGCGTTCTTATGGAGTCAGATTGGCGTAGGAGTGAGGTTGAAGGGTAGCTGTAAGCACCTATATGTTCTAACAGCAGCCAAGTAACCCTATTGAGTGATCTGTAAGCACACATGCGTGCTTATGAAGACAGATTGGCGTAGGGGTGAGAGTGAAGGGAAGCTGTAAGCACACATGCGTGCTTATGGAGTCAGATTGGCGTAGGGGTGAGAGTGAAGGAAGCTGTAAGCACCTATATGCTCTAACAGCAGCCAAGTAACCCTATTGAGTGAGCTGTAAGCACACATGCGTTCTTATGGAGGCAGATTGGCGTAGGGGTGAGAGTGGAGGGAAGCTGTAAGCACCTATATGCTCTAACAGCAGCCAAGTAACCCTAATGAGTGATCTGTAAGCACACATGCGTTCTTATGGAGTCAGATTGGCGTAGGAGTGAGGTTGAAGGGGAGCTGTACGCACCAATATGCTCTAACAGCAGCCTGGTAACCCTAATGCGTGTGATGAAAGCACGCAGGTGTGTTTTCCAACTTTTTGTTTGCATGAGGTGCAACATTTTATCCTTTTTTGCAGTTAGTAGCAAGGTAAGGGAAACTAAGCCCGCATAAATAGACATAACTTAGGAGATGAACAACGATGAATCAAACGAAGCGGTTCAAACAATTCGCAATCGGCATATCGTTTGCGATTGCTTTATCATTGACGGCATGCAGCAGCGATGACAATATGGACCCGACGCCGCCGCCGGCATCGGAGATGCCAAGCAAGCAGCCTGACAGCGAGGCTACAACTGAGCCAAGCACAGAGCCTACCTTAGAGCCTACAAAGGAGCCTGAGCAGTCTGGCGATAATCATGGTGAAGCGGCAGATAGCAGCGCTGAGATTGGCGAATTAATCGAGACAATCTATAACCTTGCCAAGGAAGGCAAGGTTGAGGGAAGCGATTATGCGGCTCATGATTCTCTTTTCGATGATATCGAGAAGGCTTGGGGAAAGCCTGATTCGAATGAATCAGCAGGTAAAGGCATATATGCGACCTATAAGGACAAAGGTGTTACGTTCGGATATAACAAAGGAATGGTCGTGTTTGATGTGAGATCATACTCGCCTAAGCTGAAGCGCATCTCGCTTAAGGATCTTGAAGTTGCGCTTGGCACGTCAGAAGAGAAGACGGTCAACGGCTCAGATACGATCTATACGTATGAGGTCAATAAACAATATCAATTGAAGTTCGCCATTACGAAGTCTTCTGGCAAGGTTGATCACATTTCCGTCTACAGCGAAGCTGACACGAAAAATAATATGGCAGGGTAAGCCGCATACTGTTGCGGGACAAGTTCCGATGTCATACATTGAGAACGGGGTACGCAGAATGGCGCTTTGCAGCTTTCTGAAAAAAACTATTGCATTTATCTCGGATAGATGTTATTTTTATTCTCGTTGAAAAGATTGTTGAAGATAATAATAGGAACCAGGATTCACTCAGGACATAGTTATGTTGCGAGAGATTAATCCCTCGAGAAGTGAATGACGTAGGTCCTAGCGGATGAAATTTTTCAAACATTTTATTCCTAGGAAGGGGGAACCGGAAGATGGAATACTCAACTTTCGGAAGACACGTTGCTGTTGATACTTGGGGTGTAGACTTTGATCTACTTAACAGCGCAGAATTTTTGCAATCACACATGGTAGAGGCTGCTGAAGCATGTGGTGCTACTGTATTGTCGGTTCAAGCAAAACAATTCGATCCTCAAGGCGCAACTGTACTCGTGCTGTTGTCGGAGAGTCACCTCTCGATTCATACGTATCCAGAGAGAGGCTTTGCTGCATTAGACTGTTATACCTGCGGTGAAACTGTAGATCCTCAGCTTGCGATCGACTACATGCTCGCTGTATTGAAGCCAAAAGCGACTTATGCTAAGAAGCTTGTGCGCGGTATGGGCGAACTGCAAGTGGAAGAGCCACAAATGAAACAAACTGAGCTCGTTTAAGAGCTTTAAAACTTATTAATCATAGCGAGATAACCATGGAGAATATCCATGGTTATTTCTTTGTATGAATAGGGAATAATGAGTCTGTAGTTTTCAAATATTATTCATAAATGAACATTATCTGAATAACGAACTATGCTATAATTAGCGATAACATCAGTGGCTTATACGCACAAGAGAAGGAGGCAGGAGACCGCGCATGCACATTATCGCAGTAGGACTGAATTACAGAACAGCTCCCGTGGAAGTAAGAGAGCAATTTGCATTTGCGGAACGGGATTTACCCGAAGCAGTATCCCAGCTTATTCAGACACAAAGCATAATGGAATGTGTCATAGTAGCGACCTGCAACCGTACGGAGCTTTATGCGGTAGTAGATAGGCATCATCTATGCGGGCATTACATTCGCAGCTTTATGGAAAAGTGGTTCAAGCTCCCGCGGGAGCATTTCACTAACCATTTATATATGTACGAGGATGAGAAAGCGATCGACCACCTGTTTCGTGTGACAAGCGGTCTGGATTCCATGGTAATCGGAGAGACTCAAATTCTGGGACAAGTAAAGAATGCATTCTTGCTTGCTCAGCAGCAGAAGACGACGGGAACCGTATTTAATATGTTGTTCAAGCAAGCGGTGACGATGGCTAAGCGGGCTCATTCCGAAACGTCAATCGGAGAATCGGCGGTATCTGTCAGCTACGCAGCGGTGGAGCTTGGCAAGCGGATCTTTGGTCAATTCAACAAAAAGACGGTTATGGTTGTCGGTGCCGGCGAAACGGGCGAGCTTACGGCTAAGCATTTGTACGCGAACGGTGCCGAGCGAGTCGTAGTTGTAAACCGGACGTATGAGAGAGCGACACAACTAGCCGATAAGTTCAACGGCGTTGCTTGGTCGATGGAGGAAGCCGCCGATAGGCTGCATGAAGCGGATATTATTATCAGCTCAACCGGCTCAGACGGTTACGTTCTGACACGGCAGCAGGTTGCAGCTGCTATGCAGCGCAGGAAGTCGAAGCCTCTCTTTATGATCGATATTGCGGTTCCGCGCGACCTCGATCCTTCGATAGCGGCAGTAGAGAACGTCTTTTTGTATGATATCGATGATCTGGAAGGAATCGTGGAGAGCAACCTGGAGCATCGGCGCCAGGAGGCGGCGAAGATCGAAGCCATGATAACAGAGGAAATCGAATTGTTCGAGCAATGGTACAAAACGTTAGGCGTCGTTCCGTTAATCCGCTCCTTGCAAACGAAGGCGGCTGGCATTCACGAGGAAACGATGAACAGCCTGACCAACAAGCTGCCAGATCTAGGCGAGCATGAGCTGAAGGTTATCCGCAAGCTTACGAAGAGCATCGTGAACCAAATGATGCAGGATCCGATTCTGCGCATTAAGGAAATGGCCGGCGAGAAACGTGCTGATGAGGCGATGGACATGTTCGTCAAATTGTTTGCACTAGAGAATGAACTTGAAAAAACGCGTCAAGCCGAGCTTGAAGCGGCAACAGATACTGTCGCTGCAGCACAAAAGAAAAAGGTTCAACCCCATGCGGCTGCGGCAGTATTAGCACCTATTACAAGGTAGAGGGCTGCAAGGTGGAGGAGCTATGGTGACGCAAAACTTTTTATATGATGCGATACTTTATATCTACGCCCTGAGCCTGCTGTTTTACTTCTCCGACTTTATGAATGCGAGTCAGAGAGCGAAACGGATGGGTACAGGGCTGCTTATTTTTGTTTGGGTATTACAGACGGGATATTTAATATCTCGGGTTGTCATGCATCTTCAAATGACAGCGGTCACGGCGTTTGAGTATTGGCTGGGGTTTTCTTGGCTTCTTGTTACGACGTCGATCGTGATCAATCGGTTTTTCAAAATTGATTTCATCGTATTTTTCGTCAACGTTGTTGGTTTTGCTGTGTTGGCATTAAATCTCTACAGCAATCCAGGCAGTGGAGAGTCGCTTGAGCTTTGGAAAACAACGAGAGAGCTGCTCTATATTCATATCAGCTTAGTATTGTGCGCGTATGCTGCTCTGACGATCGGTGCATTATTTGCAGGCATGTATTTATTTCTTCACAACCAATTGAAAAGAAAGCGTTGGACGAACTTTGTGCGCAGGCTGCCCAGTCTCGATCTAATGGAGCGTTATGGCGATCGTGCAGTCATTATAGGTGTTCCGTTGCTTGCCATGTCGCTTGCTATCGCTGTGACCTCATTGCTCGTCGAAGGACGAGCAGCGCTATTGCTCGATTGGAAGGTGCTTTCTTCCTTCGGAACATTAATCGTATATGGGATTTATGTTTATCAGAGAGCGATGCTGAAGCGGCCGGGACTTCAATTGGCCCGTTTGTATATTTTTTCCTTCGGCTTGCTGCTGTTGAATTTATTTTCAAATTATTTCTCTTCATTCCACTGACCGAACCTATAATCAAGCGGTTAAGGAGGAGACTGGCTTCGATGAATGGATTTTATCCGGTGTTCCTGCAGCTTAAAGGCCGCCGCTGCTTGATAATCGGTGGCGGCAGGATTGCTGAACGCAAGCTTCTAGGCTTATTAAATGCTGGAGCGGATGATGTTTGGATCATTAGTCCAGACGTAACGCCGCGAATTGCTGCTCTAGCAGCCGATGGAACCATTCATTGCTGCTTGCGTGCCTATGAAGCGGGAGATCTCGAAGGAACCCGGCTGTTATTTGCGGCAACCGACGATAAGCGTCTAAATACGGAAGCTGCCGCTGCAGCCGAGCGCATGGGGATATGGGTAAATACGGCGGATGAGGCGGGCAAAGGCTCCTTTATATCTCCGTCTACACTGCGAAGAGGGGACTTGCTGTTTGCGGTTACGGCCTCAGGGGCAAGTCCCGCTTTGTCTCAGCATATTAAACAGGAGCTAGAGGCGCATTATGGAGCAGAGTACGAAGAAATAAGCGCCGCGCTGCGGCGCTTGCGGGAACGAGTAGTCCGCGAAGTTGAGGATGAACAAAAAAGACAGAATATACTGAAGCTTGCGGCTGAAGATGCTGCCAGGCACAAAAGATACGATAGGAACATCGATGAATGGCTGATTAGACTTCTTCATCGTACAGACAGGAGGCATACATAATGGAAGCAGGCAAGCAGGGAAAACGTGTCATCGTCGTAGGGACAAGGCAAAGCGCGCTGGCATTGACGCAAACAGGGCAGGTCATTGACGAGCTGGCGCGGATCAGCGAGAAGCACGGCTTTGATTATACGTTTGAAGTGAAGAAGATCGTAACAAAGGGTGATCGCATTCTAGATGTAACGCTATCGAAGGTTGGCGGCAAAGGCTTGTTTGTGAAAGAAATTGAACAAGCACTTGTTGACGGGGAAATTGATTTGGCTGTACACAGCATGAAGGATATGCCGTATGAGCTGCCGGAAGGCTTGATGAACGGCGCGATTCCTAAGCGGGTAGATCCTAGAGATTGCTTGGTAACGCGAGAGGGTGGAGGTCTGGATGCTTTGCCGCTGGGCGCTCGCGTTGGTACGAGCAGCTTGCGACGCTCATGCCAGCTCAAGCATGCGAGACCTGATTTGCAATTGGAGTCCATTCGCGGCAATATCGACTCCCGCATTCGCAAGCTGGAGACGGAAGGCTTCGACGCGGTCGTGCTTGCTTCCGCTGGTCTGACGCGAATGGGCTGGCAGGACCGCATATCGGCGAATATCCCAGTTGATGTATGCCTGCCGGCAGTTGGGCAAGGTGCGCTAGGCATTGAATGCCGCGAGACGGATGCGCAAATTCGTGAGCTGCTTTCATTGCTCAATGATAGCGAAACGGAGCTGACTGTCAGGGCGGAACGCAGCTTTCTGGGCTCATTGAACGGCGGCTGCCAAGTTCCGATTGGTGCATATTGCATGAGAGGTGAAGAGCTGGAGGGCCAATCCGGGACCTATAATTTGATCATGACCGGTATGGTTGGCTCGCCTGACGGCGCTGTCTTGCTTAAGGAAGTTATGCAAGGATCTGATCCTGAGCAGCTCGGCAAGGACGTCGCAGCCGCACTCATTGCACGCGGCGCAGATCGTATATTAGCTGAAATCGGAGGATGACGGAATTGGATAAGGGGAAGGTTTACTTGGTTGGTGCGGGACCGGGAGATCCTAAGCTGATCACAGTGCGCGGACTGCAATGCTTGAAGGAATGCGACGTGGTCGTTTACGACCGCTTGGCGAGCCCAAGATTGCTGCGCTACGTTAAGCCGGGCACTGAGCGAATATACGTTGGTAAGCTGCCTGACCGCCACACCATGAAGCAAGAGGAAATCAATCAGCTGCTCGTGGACTTGGCGCTGCAGGGCAAGGTCGTAACGCGTCTTAAGGGCGGCGACCCAACCATATTCGGGCGTGTCGGAGAAGAAGCGGAGCTGCTTTATGATAACGGAATCGAATTTGAAATCATCCCGGGCATCACCTCTGCGATTGCCGTCCCTGCTTACGCGGGCATTCCGGTTACCCATCGGGATTTCGCTTCCTCCCTCTCCATCATTACGGGGCATGAAAGTCCGGACAAGCTTGATCGCTCCATTCATTGGGATAAAGTAACTAATGCAACCGGTACGCTTATTTTTTTGATGGGCGTAGCCAAGATCGGATATATTGCTGATCAGCTTATTAAGCACGGCAAGCCTCCTGAAACGCCGGTAGCGCTCGTTCGCTGGGGTACGAGAGTGGAGCAGCGAACGGTGGTCGGAACGCTTGAGACGATCGAGGGGATCGTCAAAGCGGCCAACTTCCAGCCACCAGCCGTAATCGTAGTTGGCGAAGTTGTATTGCAGCGGGAGAAGCTTAAATGGTATGAGAACAAACCGTTGTTTGGCTTGCGGGTACTCGTCACGAGGGCAAGAGCGCAGGCAAGCGAGCTTGCGGATCAGATTGAAACGCTGGGCGGCGAGCCTTGCGAATTTCCCGTTATTGAGACAATTGAGCCTTCGTCTCCCGAAGCGGTTGAGGTTTTACGAGATAAGCTGGATCTGGCAGAGCAATATGATTGGTTGATGTTTACAAGCGTGAACGGCGTTAACTATTTTTTAAGCTGGCTTCGTAAATTCAGAATCGACATACGCAGGTTTTTTGGTGCCAAAATCGCAGCAGTAGGTCCGAAGACGGCAGCAGCACTCGCTGAGCATGGACTTATCGCAGAGGTGCTTCCAATGAAGTTTTACGCGGAGGGGCTGCTTGAGCAGCTAAAGCCGCAGCTCAAGGCGGGCGAACGAGTGCTGCTGCCGCGAGGCGATCTCGCTCGCGAAGTGCTGCCAATGGAGCTGAAAGCAATGGGCCTTGTTCCTACAGAAATTGACGTTTACGAGACGGTGCTTGCTGAACAGCAGGACGAGCTTGCACTTGAGTGGATTCTGGAGAAGGAAATTCATATGATTACGTTCACGAGCTCATCGACCGTAACGAATCTGCTGGAGCTTCTGAAACGTAAAGGCGTTGCTGATCCGGTGGCCTTGCTTGCGGGCATACCCATTGCAAGCATAGGACCGATCACGACCAAAACCGCGCTGGAAGCTGGTTTAGTCGTTACAATTGAGCCCGAAGCGGCCACGCTGGACGGCTTGCTTCAAGCAATCGTCGATTATCAGCAAAGCCAGCTAGCCGAAAAGGCAAGGGAGGAAATATAAATGTTACATTTTCCAACAGTAAGAAACCGCAGATTGCGCAAATCGCAAGCGCTTAGAAATCTCGTTAGAGAAACGGCATTGAGCGTTCATGATTTCATATATCCGATTTTTGTAACGCACGGAACGAACATCAAGGAAGAGATTCCGTCCATGCCCGGTGTTTATCATCTTTCCATGGATCTATTGGAGGATGAAATTCGCGATGTCGTTGCCACTGGCATTCAATCCGTACTGCTGTTTGGCCTGCCGGAGCATAAGGATGCTCTAGGTACCTCTGCTTATGCTTCAGACGGTATTGTTCAACAAGCGATCCGTGCTGTAAAAGAATGGGCGCCGGAGCTTGTTGTCGTTGCCGATACATGCTTGTGCCAATTTACCGATCATGGCCATTGCGGCATCGTGCATGTGCATGAAGAGTCGGGCATTGCGGAGGTCGATAACGATTCCTCATTGGATCTGCTTGTACAGACAGCAGTATCTCAAGCGGAAGCTGGCGCCGATATTATTGCGCCATCGAATATGATGGACGGCTTTGTGCTGGCGATTCGTCAAGGTCTTGATGATGCCGGCTTCAGCGATGTGCCGATAATGTCCTATTCCGTGAAGTTTTCGTCAGCGTATTATGGACCGTTCCGTGATGCTGCCCATTCTGCGCCTCAATTCGGAGACCGCAAAACGTATCAAATGGATCCGGCGAACGGGCGCGAGGCGCTGCGTGAAGCGGAGACCGATATTGCGGAAGGTGCCGACATGCTCATGGTTAAGCCGGCTTTGGCTTATTTGGACATCGTGAGGCAGCTTAAGGATAAATATCATTTGCCTGTTGTCGCGTATAACGTAAGCGCAGAATATTCAATGGTCAAAGCAGCTGCAGCCAATGGCTGGATCGACGAGAAATCGATCGTGCTTGAGACGCTGCTTGGGATGAAGCGAGCAGGTGCGGATCTAATCATTACGTATCATGCAAAGGATGCGGCACGCTGGTTGAAGGGAGAGGTATAAGCAGATGAGTGAAAAGTCGAACCTAAGAAATGACTCACGCTCGGTAGAGGCTTTCGCAAGAGCGAAGAAGGTCATTCCCGGCGGAGTGAACAGCCCCGTACGGGCATTCAAGTCGGTAGGCTTAAATCCTGTCTATATGGAGCGCGGACAGGGAAGCCGCATTTATGATATCGATGGCAACAGCTATATTGACTATGTGGCTTCTTGGGGGCCGCTCATTATGGGGCATGCTCACCCTGAAGTCATTGAAGCGATTAAGCGGACAGCAGAGAAGGGGACGAGCTTTGGTGCTCCTACCGAGCTGGAGACGATCATGGCTGAGCTCGTTTGCGAACGGGTGCCCTCCGTTGATATCGTCCGTATGGTTAACTCCGGCACGGAAGCTACGATGAGTGCAATTAGACTTGCTCGGGGCTACACGAAGCGCAGCAAAATCTTGAAATTCGAGGGCTCCTACCACGGTCATTCGGACAGCTTGCTAATCAAAGCCGGGTCGGGAGTTGCGACTCTCGGTCTGCCTGACAGTCCGGGAGTTCCGGAGCATGTCGCTTCTCATACGATTACAGTTCCCTACAATGATATCGAATCAGTAAAGCTGGCTTTTGAAAAATTCGGTGAAGAGATCGCCTGTGTTATCGTAGAACCCGTTGCCGGCAATATGGGAGTTGTCCCTCCATTGCCAGGTTTTCTGCAGGGACTGCGCGACGTTACGAACCAATACGGCACCGTGCTCATTTTTGACGAGGTTATGACCGGTTTCCGCGTAGGCTATAGCTGTGCGCAGGGACTTTACGATATTAAGCCGGATTTGACCTGCTTCGGCAAGGTGATCGGCGGTGGCTTGCCTGTTGGCGCATACGGCGGCAAACGTGAGTTGATGGAACTGATTGCGCCTAGCGGACCCATCTATCAAGCAGGTACGCTGTCGGGCAACCCGCTTGCGATGGCTGCAGGCCATGCGACGCTAAGCTTGCTGACACCGCAGGTTTATGAGCTGCTGGAGCGTCAAGCCGTTAGACTTCAGCTTGGCTTTGAATCGAACGCTCGCAAGCATGGCATTCCAAGCACAATTAATCGTGTGGGCTCCATGGTATGTCCGTTCTTCACCGAGACGACGGTTATCAATTTCGAGTCTGCCAAAACATCGGATCTGGAAAGATTCAAGGCTTATTTTGCTTCGATGCTTGATCTGGGCGTTAGCGTGGCTCCTTCCCAATTCGAAGGGATGTTTGTATCCGCCGTTCATACCGATGAGGATATCGACGCTACGATCGAGGCGCATCATGTCGCATTAGGTCGTTTATAGGTTTATGAAGGTTTATGAATAGGAGGAACGGGAATGATCGGTGGTCATATTAAGAGAAACGGCAAGTGGCTTGAGCTGGACGATGCGGCTCTTCAAGCCATAGCCGCTGCTCCAGCCAATGATTCCCCTTCGGAGAAGAGTCCGGCGGCAACGCCGGAGCTGTCACAGCCACGGGCTGGCAGTCATCCGCACATCGTGCGGCAGTGGCTGCTGGCCCATTCCTTTTTTCCGCAGAAGTGGGTTAATCGGTTGTTTTCAGTCGGCGGGATTCGCTGGGAGGGCGATGTGCTTCAACTGCTCGCGTTTCCTCCGGTAGATCCGCAAAGTGATGCCGTCTATCGAAATATCCGTGTGAATTCGGACGAGAAATTGCCTATGGTGCTTTACGAGGATGAGTTTTGTATCGTCTTTGACAAGCCTGTAGGAATGGCTGTTCATGGTTCGTCTCCAGGACAAGCTGGCACATTGGATGATGCAGCGGCCAGGCATCTTCTGGCGCAAGGCGATCCGTTAAATGTTCGCCATATCCACAGACTTGATGACGATACATCCGGTCCTGTTCTATATGCCAAAAACGATTTGGCACAGTGGAAACTTGACGAAGCCATGCGGGCAAAGCAGATTGACAGGCATTATATAGCGGTTGTGCATGGGCAGATGACCAAGGCCGAGGGAAAGATCGACGCGCCGATTGGCAAAGACAGGCATCACCGTTCAAGAAGGCGAGTATCGGATCAAGGTGATGCGGCGATTAGCCATTATGAGGTGATTGCCGCGAATGCCGATATGTCGATGATCCGCGTGAAGCTGGAAACGGGACGCACGCATCAAATACGTGTCCATCTTAGCCACATCGGTCATCCTCTGGTCGGTGACAGCTTGTACGGCGGTGATTCCCGTTTGCTGGACCATCAAGCGCTTCATGGGGAAAAGCTGGTATTCGCCCACCCATGGACGGACAAGGCTTTGGAAATCGCTTCCCCATGGCCGCAGTGGCTGGCTCAGCTGTCGGGAAAGATGTCGCCACGATCAAAATGATAGTCATGCTCCAGCTTCTCCTACCATATAGATAAGTAGTGAATGTAAAGTTAGACCAAGCATTCAGTAGGAGAGGGGAGGACTTTAGCGTGTCGGATCAAACGAACGGATTACGCTTTGACGTGTATGAGCGCGTCCATTTGCCCGATGATGTTGCGGCAATTGACGAGCTGGAGGAAATTGAGCTAGTTCCCCGCATACAGGTTATCGACCAGGGGGATCATGCTGTGCTTAGAGGACAGCTTCTTCTGAGCGGAGTATATCGGAGTCAAACCGATTCCGAGAATTCACTCACGCTTGAGCACTTGATACCGGTTGAAATTACGCTGCCAATGAACCGGATATCGCGGCTGGATGACATTTCAATCGAGATCGATAATTTCGACGTGGATTTATTGTCAGCGCGAACGCTGAACATTACAGGCGTATTATCGCTGCGGGGCATCTCTGCCCAGCCTGTGTTGGAGCAGGAGGAAATCTGGCGCGAGGAACCGTTCACCGTTGTGCATCAACGTGAAATGTACGAGGAGCGCGTTCCAGAAGCGTATGATGGACAGAATGCGGCGATTGATACGCCGTACATACCAGCAGAAGATCCATATGGCAGGCAAGAGGAGATTGCCTATCAACAGCAGGAAGAGTTGGCGGATGAATCGGAGGCGATTGTTACCATTTCTTCCGTTGCTTCAGATACTGGCTGGAGCACCTCGCAGCTGTTTGCGGATGTGACGCAACAGACAGAAGAAGATGCCGGACCGGCGGAGAATGAACGGGAAATAACGTTAGCCTCGCAGCAATTCGCAAGCGAAGGCTGGCTTACTACTTCATCCACGTATGCGAATTCGAACGCAGGCTTTGCTCAGCCGGTTGAAGAACCTGCCGAGGCCTCAGAGCAAGAACGAATTGCATTCATAGCGGAAGAAGCAGAGGCATCGGAGCAAGAACACATCGCATACGCAGCGGAAGAAGCAGAGGCGGAAGAAGCAGAAGAGCCGGAAGCTTCATCCGAGCCGATCGAAGCCGTATTGCCTGTGCAGCGAATCGAGCCCGAAGCTGAAAAGCAAGAGCTGCGAATCGCTTTCAATGGCAAGCAGCCTCAAGACGGGACTGGCGCGCCGCCGGACGTCGGAATACTGACCTTGCTGCAAACAAGCAGGCGCGAGCAAGCGGCCCGTGAGGCAGCCGAGCAGGTGGTTGCACAGCAGCGGGCGGATGAGGAAGCAAGGGTTCAAGCATCAGGTGACGAGATTGAATGGAAAAACCTGTTCCTCGGGAAACGATCGGAGGATACAGAATTCCGCAAAATCAGGATGTGCATCGTTCAGCGCGACGAGACGCTTGACGTCATTGCATCTCGCTACAGCTTAAACCCGAGAGAAATCGTCATTTACAACCGATTGGAAGATTCAGGAGTGTCAGAAGGACAGCTATTGTATATTCCATAATGCGTTGCTTGGCGGAAATGCCCTTGTTGCTCAAAAAAATGAGCGATAAGGGCATTTCTTGCGTTCGTTTGGTTGACTCAGCTGTGTAAGAAAGGTATGATTAAAGCTATATATGCGTTATAACGACATTGAAGGGGAATAGTAGACAGCAAAGCCTTCAGAGAGTGGAACCGTTACGCTGAGAGGTTCCGCAGGAAGTGACTGCTACGAGTCGCCCCGGAGTTGCCTGAGCCAAGTAGGTGCAACCTGTGCCCTACCGAATTCAGGCCGGCTACAGCCGTTATCTGTTTGAGTGCCATGCGGATTTCGTTCGCGTGGAACAAAGGTGGTACCACGGAAGCTAAACCTTTCGTCCTTTATGTTGAGGGCGACAGGTTTTTTTTGTTTTTGTAGATCGATTTATGGAGGATGGAACGAATGTCTGAAAATCAAACGACAACTGCAATGCCAACAACCTATGATCCGAAGGCAGCTGAGCAGAAATGGTACGATTACTGGATGCAGGGGAAATTTTTTGAGGCGGGCAAACGCCCGGATGCGGAGACGTATACAATTGTTATCCCGCCTCCAAACGTAACGGGCATGCTTCATATCGGTCATGCGCTAGATTTCACGCTGCAGGATATTTTGATTAGAACGAAGCGGATGCAAGGTTACGATGCACTATGGCTGCCAGGCACGGATCACGCAGGCATCGCCACGCAGACAAGAGTAGAGCAGAAGCTGCGCGAGCAAGGCGTGTCTCGTTATGATCTAGGTCGAGAGGCGTTCTTGGAGAAGGTATGGGAGTGGAAGGATGAGTATGCGAACACCATTCGCGACCAATGGGCGAAGATGGGACTCTCCCTCGATTATTCGAGAGAACGTTTCACGCTGGATGAAGGCTTGTCCAAGGCTGTACGCGAAGTTTTCGTAAAGCTGTACGAGAAAGGGCTTATTTATCGCGGCAAAAAAATTATCAACTGGGACCCGGCCGCACGCACGGCGCTTTCCGATATTGAAGTTGAGCATAAGGAAGTAAACGGTCATCTGTACCATTTGAAGTACCCGCTCAAAGACGGATCGGGCTTCATTACGGTAGCAACGACGCGTCCAGAGACGATGCTTGGCGATACTGCAGTAGCCGTTCATCCCGAGGATGAACGCTATAAGCATATGATTGGACAATTGATCGTGCTTCCGGTCATCGGACGCGAGATTCCAATTATTGCCGATGAGTACGTGGATAAGGAATTCGGCTCAGGTGCCGTGAAAATTACGCCGGCACATGATCCGAACGACTTCGAGATGGGAGAGCGCCACAACCTTCCTCAGATTATCGTAATGGATGAGACTGGCACGATGAACGCCGAAGCTGGCCCTTACCAAGGACTTGACCGGGCTGATTGCCGCAAGCAGCTCGTTAAGGATCTGCAGGAGCAAGGCGTATGCGTCCATATCGAAGACCATGTGCATCAGGTGGGACACAGCGAGCGCAGCGGCGCCGTTGTCGAGCCGTATCTGTCCACGCAATGGTTCGTTGCGATGAAACCGCTCGCTGAAGCAGCGATTGCTGCCCAGAAGGCTGGAAAAGGCGTGAACTTCGTACCGGAACGGTTCGAGAAAATTTATTTGCACTGGATCGAAAACGTACGCGATTGGTGTATATCGAGGCAGCTATGGTGGGGTCATCGCATCCCGGCCTGGTATGACGAGTCGACTGGCGAAATGCATGTGTCCCGCGAGGATATGGCAGGCGAGCATCTTAGCCAGGACAACGACGTGCTCGATACATGGTTCAGTTCAGCGCTTTGGCCGTTCTCTACGCTCGGCTGGCCGGATCAAACCGAGGACCTGAAACGCTTTTATCCAACAGATGTACTCGTAACGGGCTATGATATTATCTACTTCTGGGTTGCGCGCATGATCTTTACGGCGCTCGAATTTACGGAGGAATCACCGTTTAAGGACGTATTGATCCACGGTCTCGTTCGCGATTCGGATGGCCAGAAGATGTCGAAGTCGAAAGGCAACGGCGTTGACCCGCTTGAGGTTATCGAAAAGTACGGCGCAGATGCAATGCGGTACATGATCTCTACAAGCAGCACGCCGGGACAGGATCTGCGCTTCCGCTGGGAGAAGGTAGAACAGGCTCGTAATTTCGCGAACAAAATATGGAACGCATCGCGCTTCGCCTTAATGAACCTGGAGGGCGTGGAAGCGGCCGACATCGACATCAAGGTAAGTCTTGGCACAGCGGACCGCTGGATTCTGCATCGCTTGAATGAGACCGTTCGCGATGTAACCCGCTTAATTGAAAGCTATGAGTTCGGCGAAACCGGACGTATCCTATATAACTTTATTTGGGATGATCTATGCGATTGGTATATCGAATTCGCAAAGCTCAGCCTCTACGGCACGGATGAAGCTGCCAAAAAAGCGACGCAGTCGGTACTTGCTTACGTTCTGGATCGCACGCAGCGCCTTATTCACCCGTTCATGCCTTATATCAGCGAAGAAATTTGGCAGCATCTTCCGCATATTGGCGATACGATCACATTGGCCGAATGGCCGGTGTACGACACTGCCCTAGAAGCGCCGGATGCCGTTAAGGAAATGGAACTGCTGATGGAGATGATCCGTGCAGTCCGCAACATCCGAGCTGAAGTAAATGTGCCGATGAGCAAAAAAATCGAGATGCTGATCAAGCCGTCCAGCGAGGCGGAAGCTGCTATTATGACCCGCAATGAAGAATTCATTAAGCGCTTCTGCGGTACGTCAAGCCTTGAAACGGGCTTGCATATCAGTGCGCCGGACAAAGCGATGACTGCGATTCTGACAGGCGCAGAGCTTTACCTGCCGCTCGCAGGACTGATCGATATCGAGCAGGAAATTGCAAGGCTTGAGAAGGAGCATCAGCATTTGAATGCTGAGGTTGAGCGTATTGAGAAGAAGCTTGGCAACGAAGGTTTTGTCGCGAAGGCGCCAGCCAAGGTCATTGACGAAGAGCGTGCCAAAATGAATGATTATGCAGACAAACGCGACAAGGTGCTGGCAAGAATTGCGGAGCTGCGCGGTTAACGCTGCGAAACGGAAGAAGGAACGATTGGAATGACGAATCAACCATTTGAGCAGCGGCTCTCAGAGCCGCTGCAATCCTATAAGGAAGCCGTGGATTGGATTAATGGCCTAATACCATTCGGCATACGTCCGGGCTTGGAACGGATCGAAAAGCTGATGGAGCTGCTGGGTAATCCGCATCGCAGGCTGAAGTTCATCCATATCGCAGGCACGAACGGCAAAGGCTCGACATGTGCTTTTTTGACTAACGTGCTGCTGCGTGCGGGTTATGACGTAGGTACGTTCACGTCGCCTTACATTACCAAATTCACGAATCGGTTTCAGTACAACGGCGTCGATATCGACGAAGAAACGCTGCTTAGGCTTGCGAATGAGCTGAAGCCGATCGTTGAGGAGCTTGCAGATACGGAGCTTGGCTCGCCAACGATGTTCGAGGTGTCGACTGCGCTTGCTATTCTCTACTACGCGAAGGTTACGTATCCTGATTACGTTGTCTGGGAAACAGGCCTTGGCGGACGCCTTGATGTGACCAATATCGTTCAGCCTGTCGTTACGGTCATTACAAACATCGGACATGACCATATGGACCGTCTGGGGAATACGATTGAGGCTGTGGCGAGCGAGAAGGCTGGCATTATTAAAGCCGGCATACCGGTCATTAGCGCGGTCGAGCAACCTGAGGCGATTGAGGTGATCAAACGCACGGCAGCCGAGAAAAAAAGCACGCTTTATTTGCTGGGCGAGCAGTTTCACGTTGAGACGCTGTCGGCGCGTGAGAACGAACAAACCTTCCGCTTCAATAATCTTTTCCGCAGCATCGAGCCTTTGACGATTACGTTAAACGGCGCACATCAACGCACAAATGCGGCAGTAGCTGTAATGACGCTTGAGGTGCTCCGCCAATATAACGCTCTGGTGGTAGAGGACGAGGTGCTTGGTGAAGGGCTCAAAGCGGCAGCGTGGCCAGGCCGACTGGAAATGCTTTCGGAGCAGCCGCGTCTCTTAATTGACGGAGCGCACAATCCAGAAGGCGCGCAAGCGTTAGTGGAGGCGCTCAAAAACACTTATCAATATGATCGTTTACATCTTATGATGGGTATGCTGGAGAATAAGAATCATCAGGATGTACTTAAGCATATACTACCAATAGTGGATACGCTTATCTTGACCGAGCCTGATTTTCGGATGAAAAAGGATGCGGCTGCTTTGGCTGAATTGGTGCAGGAAATGCGCCAGCAACTGCCAGAAGAGCATGCATTCGAGCTTGTAGTGGAACAGAACTGGCAAGCAGCATTACAAAAACTACAACAGTTAACCGGGGAAACAGACCTTGGGGTCGTAACAGGCACGCTCTATTTAATCGCCGACGTTCGCTCCCGCATTTTGTACAACTCGGATTCTGAAAAAGGTTGGTGAACCGTCTTTGAATACGGCAGAACACGTTCATTTCATCGGAATCGGCGGTTACGGAATGAGTGCCATTGCCCGCGTTATGCTGGAAATGGGCTATAAGGTGACCGGGTCCGATGTCGCAAAGCAAGAATTAACAGAGAAGCTTGCAGCTGGTGGTGCCAGCATCTATATCGGTCATCAGCCTGAGCATGTGAAGGGTGCGGATTTGGTTGTGTATTCCACGGCGTTGTCGAAGGACAACGTTGAACGGAAGGCAGCCGAGGAGCTTAACATTCCTGTACTGCACCGCTCGCAGATGCTGGCTAGATTGATGAATGCAGGCAAAGGCATTGCGGTAGCCGGCGCCCATGGGAAAACAACGACTTCTTCGATGATCGCACTCGTGATGGAGTCCTGCGATGCAGATCCAACCTACATTATTGGCGGTGAAATCGTCAACGTAGGCACAAACGCAAAAGCAGGAAAGGGCGAATATGTCGTAGCAGAAGCGGATGAGAGTGACGGCTCCTTCCTTCACTACCATCCGACGCTCGCTATTGTGACGAATATCGAGCCCGATCATCTAGAAAACTATGACGGCGACTTCGGCAAGCTTAAGGCGGCTTACGTGCAATTTTTGCAGCAGGTGAAAACGGACGGAAAAGCGATTGTATGCGCGGATGACGAGACGGTTAACGAACTGATCCCGCAGGTATACAAAGGCGATATTGACAAAGCGCAGCTTGTTACCTACGGCATTGACGGAGATGCGGATTATAAAGCCCAGAACATTGTGCTCGGAGACCGTAAGGTAGCCTTCACGATGACGTACAAAGGAGCGGAGCTTGGCAAGGTTGAGCTGTCCGTCCCAGGCTTGCACAATGTGTATAATGCTATGGCAACGGTTATCACTTGCTTGGAATCGGGCCTTTCTTTCGACAAGATTGCAGTGGCCATCCAATCCTTCAGAGGAGCTAAGCGCAGATTTCAGGTGCTTGGCGAAATCAACGATATTTTGGTTATCGATGATTATGCCCATCACCCTACGGAAATCAAAGCGACAATCAGCGCGGCAAAAGCAACGGGTAAACGCATCATTGCTGTATTTCAGCCACAGCGATATACCCGTACCTTCTTCTTGTTTGAGCAGTTTAGCCGTGCTTTTCCGGAGGCGGATGAAGTCATAATTACCGACATTTACTCGCCGGCTGGCGAGCTTCAAATAGAGGGTGTGACCTCGCTTAAGCTTGTAGAGCTTATCAAAAGCAACAGCAACTCTAACACCACTTATTTGCCGACAAAGGAAGAAGTGCTTGAATATTTGACAGCACGCGTCGTGCCTGGTGACCTCGTTATTACAATGGGAGCAGGCGATATTTGGAAAGTAGCGGATTTGCTGGCCAAATCTTTGAAGTCGAGTCAATAAACGATAAAAGCCCGATGATTCCTTAAAGGAGTCATCGGGCTTTTTGAATCCCGCGGTTCAGCAGCCATTTACTTGCCATGCTCAGCTCGGTCTAAATCTCGTAAAACTCTCATAGAATGATACGAGATGAAAGGGACAAGGAGTGGATGGAATGACGCAAAAAAATCGAATCACCTATCGTTTTGATCGCAATGGACAAGCTGTAATGGGAGATGGCAACAGCCTCGAGAAGCAGCGGGATGTCTCTGTGAACAAACCCGATGAGGCAGGCAGCACAGCTTCTCAGGTTAATAGATTGCCTAAAAAGAACGTAATTCCCCTGTACCCAACCACGGAACAGCATTCTATGAGCGAGGTCAGCCCTTGGAACAGCCCTTTTCAGGAGGATATCGCCGCTCTGGAGGAGCTAATTCGGAACGCGGATACCGTGCCGGCAGCTAACAATGTGAAACCAATCAAACAAGCAGTTATACCGCCTAACGAGAAAATAGAAAAAGAAGACCCGTACAGAGACGAGCTATATTTGGTGAAAAAAGAAAAAAAAGCCATAGATGAAGAAGTGGATTTCCCCATTTATGAGGAGCTGGAAAATATTCAGTCTCATGAAGAAGAGCGAATATACGAGGAGCCGCGTAGAGGAAAAGCGCAATACTCGAGAATGAAGAGAGGTTCGTCTGCACCTTCATGGTTTAATGTCTTTTTGTCGGTAGCAGCAGCGCTTGCAACGGGAGCGTTATTTGGTTATTTGCTGCTGTCCTTATTTACAGGGGCTAGCCTTTTTCCTAGCGAAGCAGGCAATAAGCCGGATGCTCAACCGGTCACTGGCAGTGCGGCAGTCGGTGATGAAGGATCGGAGATCGGGGCAAACGACAAAAATAATGATGCGTCTAAACCGGCAGCGGTGGATGGCTCTGGGGAGCAGCAAGGCAGCACGGCTGCCACAGTCAGCCTGACAGGGCTGGAGCAAACTTATTTCATGCTGCAGTTCGGCGTTTTCAGCAATACAGAGGGTAAGGATGCCGCGCTTGATCAGCTTGCTAAGAAAGGTTTGGCGGCGGCGACTATGACGAGCGCTAAGGATTACCGAGTCTATGCAGGATTGGGGAGCGACCGCAAGCAGGCAGAAGCAATCAAGGGATTGCTGCCGGAGATTGAATTGTACGTCAAAGAAGTAACGATCGCTACCCCTGGCAAGCTGCCATTCACAGGTGATTCCGCTGTCGCACAGCGCTTCTTTGAACAGACTGGCATACTCGTCCAAATGCTGGATGAATTGACATTGGCTCAATTGGAGCAGCCTACGCTGGGTCCTTTGAGTAAAACGGCAGCAAGCTCCTGGCAGGCAGAGCATAAGGAATGGACCGAAAATGCGGCAGCGATGCGAATAGGTATAGGTGACGCGGATGGAAAGGCCTATCTGGAGCAGATCATTCAAGCTGTTAATTCGGCTGCAAAATCGATGGTAGAGTATGATAAGAAGCCCTCACAAGCTCACTTATGGACTTCGCAAACTGGAATTATGCGTGCAGTCATCGCTCAGAAAGAATGGTTTGAGTCCATCAGCGCATTGTAAACGAATAGGTTCATGCGTATAATGGTCTTAGGTGTCATTTCATGGCGAGAGGCGTTGAAAGATGAAGAAAAACGGCTGGATCCTTCTCATTTTTATCATTCTTGGCTTATTAGCCGGCGCATTAGTCGCGCGGTGGCTGGCCCCCGTTCCAGGCCTATCTTTTCTAACCAAACCAATTGAGGCTTCATGGTCACCCGCCATTGATCTATATGTGCTCAGTTTCAACCTAGCGCTTCATCTGCAATTCAGTTTGTTCAGCTTAATTGGGGCTGTAATTGCAATATGGTTGTACCGCAAAATGTAGAGAGACGGCCATTGACCGCTTAAGGAAAGCATGAAGGAGAAGCAATAATTTGATGGCTCATAACCAATTACGCAACGAAGCGTTCAGCCAGCTCGTCCTGGCCTCTTCGTCACCGCGCCGGAAAGAACTGGTCGCATCGCTGGACCTTTCTTTGCCGGTTTATATTTTGTCTACGGATACGGATGAAACGATCGAAGCAGGCTGGTCTCCGGCGCAGGCCGTGGAGGCGCTTAGTCTTAGAAAAGCAAAAGCCGCGATTCCAATGCTGCAACAAAAGCAACAGGCTCTATCGTCTTTAATTATTGGCGCCGACACCATTGTGGTCCTTGATGGTGATGTGCTCGGCAAGCCAGCCGATGAGGAAGAAGCCATGTCGATGCTGCGGCGCCTTCAAGGGCGAACCCATGAGGTGTTTACAGGTGTCGCGCTCGTCGTTTCTTCTACTTCTGATGCTGTTGTTGCGCATCGCATGACGAAGGTCACGATGAAGTCCCTTACCGAGGATCAGATCAAAAGATACGTGGCAACCGGCGAGCCGCTCGATAAGGCGGGCTCATACGGAATTCAGGGCTTGGGTGCTACGATGGTTGACCACATTGATGGCTGCTATTTCAACGTTGTAGGGCTGCCGTTGTCGCTATTGTCCGACATGCTGGCCTCCTTTGATATCACAGTAATCTAAAGGATGTTTTAGTAACGTGGCTCGGATTTTTTTTCAAAATCTAGGCAGGCTATAAACAAACCAATATGGAGAAGGCGGGATTGGGACATGTTGCCGCAACCGATGATTTTGCGTGATGTCCCCCATGAAGAACGTCCGAGAGAGCGCATGATGAAATATGGGGCAGAAGCACTTAGCCATACCGAATTGTTAGCCATATTGCTCCGCACAGGTACGCAGCGTCAATCCGCCGTGCATCTGGCGGGGACGATATTAAAACAATGCGGCAGCTTGCGTAACCTGATGGATATGAGCATGGAAGAGATGACGTCCATTCGCGGAATTGGTCCAGCCAAAGCGATTCAGCTTCGTGCGGGAATGGAGCTTGGCAAAAGAATTTCACGGAGTCAAATGGGCGAAGCGATTATCGTTCGCAACCCCAAGGATGCAGCGGATTATGTGATGGAGGATCTTCGATATTTGAAGAAGGAGCACTTCGTATGCTTGTTTTTAAATACCAAAAATCACATCATTGGACGCGAAACCTTGTCTGTTGGTACGCTCAATGCATCGCTTGTTCATCCCCGTGAAGTATTTCGCGCAGCCATCTCTCGCAGCAGCGCATCTATTATTTGCATTCATAATCACCCAAGCGGAGATCCGACGCCTAGCCCGGAGGATATCGCATTAACGCGGCGCTTGGCGGAGGCCGGCCAGCTAGTTGGAATAGAAGTACTTGATCATCTCGTAATCGGCGACGGAAGATTCGTAAGTTTGAAGGAACAAGGACATATGTAATATAATAAAGTGATGTGGCAATTAGAAGGGAGCAACAACATGTTTGGTGGTTTTTCGAAAGATTTAGGTATTGATTTAGGTACTGCAAATACGTTGGTATTCGTCAAAGGCAAGGGAATCGTCGTAAGGGAGCCTTCCGTAGTGGCCCTTCGTACGGATACAAAAACAATCGAAGCAGTTGGCGAGCAAGCCAAAAAAATGATCGGTAGAACGCCAGGCAACATCCGCGCTGTTCGTCCAATGAAAGACGGCGTAATCGCCGATTTCGAAACGACAGCAACGATGATTAAATATTTTATTCGTCAAGCACAGAAGCAGCGCTCTTTATTCCCTCGTCATCCAAACGTAATGGTTTGTGTGCCTTCAGGCATTACAGCGGTAGAAAAACGGGCCGTAGAGGATGCAACCAAGCAAGCGGGAGCTCGTGAGGCTTATACAATCGAGGAGCCTTTCGCAGCTGCAATCGGCGCTGATTTGCCGGTATGGGAGCCGACAGGCAGTATGGTTGTCGATATTGGCGGCGGTACGACAGAAGTAGCGGTCATTTCCTTGGGAGGCATCGTTACCGCGCGTTCCATTCGCGTGGCGGGCGATGAAATGGATGAGGCGGTTACGCAATACATCAAGCGGCAATACAATCTTATGATTGGCGAACGCACCGCGGAGCAGCTCAAGATGGAGATTGGCTCAGCGCTTCCGTTTGAGAAGCCTGAGACGATTGAGATTCGCGGACGCGATCTTGTATCGGGCTTGCCTAAGACGCTGGCTATTACATCCGATGAAATTACAGAGGCATTGGCAGATACGGTTAATGCGATCGTTGACGCTGTGAAAGTTACGCTTGAGAAGTGTCCGCCGGAGCTGTCTGCCGATATTATGGATCGCGGAATCGTGCTTACGGGCGGCGGCGCCTTGCTGCGCAACCTGGACAAGTTGCTGCAGCGGGAAACAGGCATGCCGGTTATCGTTGCGGACAATCCGCTGGACTGCGTAGCGATTGGCACAGGCCGCTCGCTTGATAATATTCATCTCTTCAAAGCAAGAAGCTCAGCATCTCGTTCGAGACGCTAAATGAGGTCCGCTGGGATACGGATATGAAATGGGCAGGTGATTGAGCTGTTTAAGCTGATGCGAAATAAGCGTATGTCTATGCTTATGATCGGATTTATATTGTGCATAGCGGTCATCGGTTTTTCGCTAAGTGACCGTAAGGAATTATCATGGCCGGAGAAGTTTTTGAAGGATACGGCAGCATACGTGCAGCAATGGTTTTACAAGCCCGCTGGTTCTATAGCGGGCTTCTTTGAGGATATCGGCAATCTCCGTACAATCTATGAGGAGAATGAGCGGCTTCGTCTTACGGCAGCTGCCTACGCTCGCGAGAAGATCAATTACAATTTCGTAGAAAAAGAGAATAAGCGCCTACAAGAAGAGCTAGATTTCACAGAAGCCCAGAAGCAAATGAATAAATATAATTATTTAATCGCGCAGGTTATCTCTGTCAGCAATGACGCTAACAATCGGACGTTGACCATCAATCTGGGCTCCAAAAACGGCATTAAGCCGAATATGGCTGTCACGACAATTAAAGGGCTGATCGGCTTGGTAAGTTCGGTTACGCCATACACTGCGGCTGTGACTCCGATTACGGAGCTTGATGAATCTTCACCGACATTCAATCTGATTGCGGTAACGATCATGGGGCGCGAGGATGAATCTTTCGGCATATTGAGCAGCTATAACAAGGAAACGTCGAGGCTTCTCATGACCAAAATCGCAGAGACGGATAAAATGACCATTCAGGATACCGTAATCACCTCGGGTTTGGGCGGTGTGTATCCAAGAGGGCTGGTTGTCGGTACGTTGGAATCTAAGCAGCTAGGCGATTTCGGACTTACATACACGGCATCGGTCGAACTGGCAGCCAGCTTTGACCACTTGACCGAGGTGTTTGTCGTTCAGGTGCCTGAACTGGAGGCTGCCGATCAATGAGCATGAACCGAATCATCCTGCTAATGATTCTCCTTTTCGTCATAGAGGGAGCGGTAATTCCGTGGATTGTTCCAGCGGGCTTCGGACATCGGATCATTCCTCACTTCGTTTTCGTCATGGTCATTTTTTCGGGACTTTATAGTCGCCGTCATCTAGCCTTGCTGCTTGGCGTCAGCTTCGGCATGCTGCAGGATATCGTTTATTTTGGTCATTTACTCGGCATTAACGCTTTTATTATGGGTCTTATGGGATATTTCACAGGCGTTCTACTTGAGCGCCGCCGTTCCACGATTATGATGGCGATTTCGATTATCGGCTTCGCATGCCTTCTTTACGACAGCGTTATTTATTTTGTATACAGCGTGTTTCGAATTACGAATGAAAGCTATGCATGGGCACTTATCGATCATATTCTTCCAAGCCTGTTTCTTCAGCTTGCGTTCGCGCTTGCCTGCTACGTGCCGGCAAGAAAGTTGTTTGAAGGCCAGACTGGCGTAAAGGCGGAGAAGGATGATGAATAAAATAATGGTGCAGGCAGGATTTTGTTAGTCGCATCAAGAATCCATTAGGTTGGGGAGGGACGAACGTGACCGATAAGCAGCATATAATTATAAAAGGTGTAAAAGAAGGTCTCGTGTTCCTTCTCGACGATAAATGTGAATTCGCGACGCTACTTGATGAATTGCAATACAAGCTGGAGAAGACGCATCAACAGCTGCTCACAGGCCCGCTCGTACATGTACACGTAAAGCTCGGCTCAAGGCAAATATCGGATGATGACAAGGATCGAATCAAAAGCGTGATTCGGTCACAAGGAAATTTGATGGTCCAATCCGTTGAGTCAGATGCGCTGAAGGTTGATTTACTGCAAGGGGATCAGCCGAATCTTCAGGTGCTTACGTCTATCATTCGTTCGGGACAAACCTATGAGCATGACGGGGATTTACTTTTAATCGGCGATTTGAATCCAGGCGGCACTTTGATGTGCACAGGTGACATTTATGTGCTGGGCGCTTTACGCGGCACGGCGCATGCGGGTATCGGAGGAAGAACTGACGTCATTATCGCGACTTCGCTCATGAAGCCGACCCAGCTTCGCATTGCGGATATAATCAGCAGACCGCCAGAGGAATGGATGACCGGCGATGCTTCAATGGAGTTCGCCTTCTTAAGCGAAGGCAGAATGCAAATCGATAAGCTAGCGCAATTATTCCGCATACGGCATAATCCTATCATGTTTAAGGGAGTGTAGAATATGGGAGAAGCGATTGTTGTAACATCAGGTAAAGGCGGCGTCGGCAAGACGACGACCTCGGCAAACCTGGGTACCGCGCTAGCTTTGCTTGGCAAGAAAGTATGCATGGTGGATACCGATATCGGACTTCGCAACCTAGACGTGGTCATGGGGCTGGAGAACCGGATTATTTACGACTTGGTAGACGTTGCCGAGGGCCGTTGCAGATTGAATCAAGCACTCGTCAAAGACAAGCGTTTTGATGAGTTATATATGCTGCCTGCTGCACAGACGAAGGATAAGGACTCCGTTACGCCAGAGCAGGTTAGAAATATGATATTGGAACTCAAGAAGGACCATGACTACGTTATCATCGATTGTCCGGCCGGCATCGAGCATGGCTTTCGGAACGCAATTGCAGGGGCAGACCGCGCCATCGTGATTACAACTCCGGAGAATGCTGCCGTAC
Organism: Paenibacillus sp. 2TAB23; assembly: GCF_052115165.1. Classification (NCBI taxonomy): domain Bacteria; kingdom Bacillati; phylum Bacillota; class Bacilli; order Caryophanales; family Paenibacillaceae; genus Paenibacillus; species Paenibacillus sp. 2TAB23. The sequence continues at coordinate 242,039 of NZ_JBFRGD010000009.1, read as the reverse complement.
GTGACGCCGACCGAGTAATCGGACTCCTCGAACAAGAGAAAATACCAAGCAAGCTGATTATTAACCGCATTCGCCAAAACATGATGAAAACGGGCGAAATGCTAGACATTGATGAAATCTGTCAAGTGCTGGCTGTTGATCTTGTGGGCATTGTGCCCGATGACGAAAAAGTAATTTCTGCCGCAAACAGCGGAGAGCCGACGGTTATGAACCCGGCTTCGCGTGCCGCTATCGCCTACCGGAATATTGCGCGCCGCATCTTAGGCGATATGGTTCCGCTCATGCTGCTTGATGAGAAGGCGGGAGCGTTCAAGCGCTTCCGTAAGTTCCTTGGAATAGGATGATTACGATTTGCTTAACAAACTAAAAAAGCTGGATTGGGGAATTTTGATTATTTTAGTATTCCTCATGGTGATCAGCACGGTTGTTATTCATAGCGCTACTGCCAACTTCCCCAAATATGCCGGTTCGGACGTTAAACAGCTTATCTTTTACGGCATGGGTTTTTTTATTGCTATCGCAGCAACATTGTTCGATTACCGCATTGTGCTTAAGAGCTGGCATGTGCTCTATGGTATCGGCGTTACCATGCTCATTCTTGTCTATTTCTTCGGTGCGGTCATCAATGGCGCAAGAGGATGGTTCAAGCTCGGCACTATGTCCTTTCAACCAGCCGAGATCGTCAAGATTGTGCTCATCATCGGGATTGCCTACATTATGGGCCGCAGACAGGGCGAGCGCCTTACCTTCATGAAAGACCTGCTACCGATTGCAGCCTTTTCGTTTCTGCCCTTTTTGCTCGTTATGATTCAGCCTGACCTAGGAAATGCGATCATTTACTTGGTTATCGTGCTCGGCATGCTATGGATTGGGAACGTAAAGTATACGCATGTCATTGCGGGCCTTGCTGTCGTCGTTGCCGGACTTGTGCTGTTTGTTTCCTTATTTAATACATTCAATCAGGAAATCTACGATTACCTGAATGACAACGACATGGGACATTGGCACAAGCGGATCAACACGTTTATCAATCCAGAGACTGCGACTGCAAATGACAAGCATCAATCAGAGAATGCGCAAATCGCGATCGGATCGGGCGGTTTGAGCGGCGATGGTTATTTGCAAGGGGATATGAAAAATGGAGGCTTCGTTCCGTATCCGTATTCGGACTCGATATTTGTCGTAATCGGCGAGGAATTCGGTTTCCAAGGCTCGGCTATTCTCCTGCTGCTCTATTTCCTGCTCATCTACCGAATGATTATAATCGCTTTCAAATGTTATGATTTGCGTGCTTCGTTTATTGTAATCGGCATTGTGTCCATGTATGTATTCCAGGTGTTTCAGAATATAGGAATGATGATTGGGATTATGCCGATAACGGGAATTACGCTGCCCTTTGTAAGCTATGGCGGGACATCGCTTTTGCTTAATATGCTATCGATAGGGCTTGTTTTCAGCATCAAGGCGCATCAAGAAAAATACGAGCTGGCCGATTAAGGCTTTGCTACAGATAAAGCTGCTTCTGAGACGGATTTGATCCGTATCGGGGCAGTTTTTTATCGTTTGGAGGTTCGCATACTTGTCTCTCTCCCCACATATCCATGTATAAAGAAACAAGCTGTCGCAAGGACGATGGAAGCGGGGAGGAATTCGATATGCGGAAAAAGGTTAGCGAAGAGCATATGTATTTTTTGGCAGACGAGACAGAAGAGCTTGATCCGGAGGTTGTCTGGAAAACGAATCCGAACCCATGGGCGGGCTGGAGCGGCGACAAAGGGTTTATGGATAACAAAAGCTTTGTAAAGCCTCCGGATCTGACGAATAAAAAAGACCCGAATTTCGGAAAGAACAAGCATTCCTTCCGCAAAGAGCTGAAATGGAAGCTGGCCATTGCCATTATGCTTTTTGGAGCAGTCTGGACTATGTTCCATTATGATACGACGTACACGCTTAAGGGACAAGCGCTTGTCAAAGAGGCGCTCACCGATGAAATCGATTTTGCGGCAGCAGCCGCATGGTACAAGGATACGTTTGCTGGAGCTCCATCGTTTATTCCGATATTCAAGGATAATAGCGAGTCAGCGATTGGTGCGGATGGAACCGTCAAGCTGCCGATTGTGGCACCGCTTGAGGGAAGCTCCTTGGTTAGAACCTTTGCAGAGCTGCTGAACGGCATTGAGCTGGCAGGGGGATCAGAAGAGCAGGTTGTCGCTGCTGAGACAGGACGCGTTCTGCTGCTGACGGATAAGGATGATAGCAAGGGCTCTACGGTGCTCATCCAGCACGCGAATCAGCGCGTTACCGTATATGGGCTGCTTGGCAAAGCAGAGGTGAGCGTCAATGATTGGGTAGAGGCCGGCGATCCGATCGGCAGGCTGTTAAAGTCAGAGGGCTCGCAGCCGAGCTTACTCTATTTTGCAGTGAAGCAGAATGATCAGTATATCGATCCAGTGGGCGTGATACCGATTGATTAAATGGAGAGGTATCGTATGGTCGGTTCATCCGCTATTTGTCATCATTATGCTTGGATCGGTCATGACGGGGTACTTCGCCGAGCTCATAACCTTATTTTTACTCGTACTGGTGCATGAGCTTGGTCATGTATTCGTAGCGCTCGGCTACGGATGGACGGTACGGGAAGTAAAGCTGCTTCCGTTCGGCGGCGTGGTTGAGGTAGAGGAGGCAGGCGGGCTGCCGGCTAAGGAAGAAGCGATCGTGGCGATAGCAGGACCGCTGCAAAATGTTTGGATGGGATTGGCTGCGTGGACATGCGGGCAGCTTGGCCTGTGGGACCTTGAATGGGCGACTTACGTATGGAAGGCGAATCTGATGATCTGCTTGTTTAATCTGCTCCCCATACACCCGCTAGACGGGGGCAAGCTGCTGCAGGCAGCTTTGAGCTATACCGTAAATTATTACAAAATGCTGCTATGGTCTGCTCGTATCAGCCTGCTATTCAGTCTGCTAATGATTGCAGCGTCGCTGCTTCCATGGCTGCTGCGCACCAGCGGTATTCAGCTCAACCTGCTTATCGTTGGCATCTTTCTTGTTATGACCAATTGGACGTATTACCGGAACGTTCCTTTTTTATTTTATCGTTTCCTGATGTACCGCGAACGCATATCGCTGCATGCGCTCTCGAAGGGCCATATTGCGAGCCCGATTATCGTAAACGGACGGCAATCTATTATTTCAGTTGCTAGACTGTTTCAACGGGAAAGGTATCATTTAATTTATATGCTTGAAGCAGGCAGCAAGGAAGTAAAAGTGCTGCCGGAACAAAAAATTGTCGAAGGCTGTTTGTCGGAAAATAATCCCAATCGTGCAGTGTCGGAACTTTTCAGTTAAAATAGATGAAAAGCGTACTGGCAGGTGATACTCGGGTATGAAGCAAATGTTGATGCATGTACAGGGTGAGATGCTGCAAACCGCAGTGCTTGCGAACGGCCGCCTAATCGATTTTTTTATGGAAAAGACCAAAGCTAGCAGCTTGGTCGGCAATGTATATAAAGGACGAGTGGTTAATGTGCTGCCGGGCATGCAGGCTGCCTTCATAAATATTGGATTAGCCAAAAATGCATTTTTGTATATTGATGAGCTGCTTCACCCGCATTTGGAAAAACAGCCCGCTTTAAAGCCGATGATCCAGGATTTAGTCAAACCGGGACAAGAGCTGATCGTGCAGGTGATGAAGGAGCCTCTCGGAGGCAAGGGCGCGCGTGTCACCACCCATTTCTCACTGCCTGGCCGATGGCTTGTGTATATGCCAACCGCTGATTATGTGGGCGTATCCAAAAAAATCAGCATAGAAGGCGATCGCGCACGATTGCGTGCCATCGGAGAAAAGCTGAGGCAAGGCGAGGAAGGCATTATACTGCGCACGGCTGCAGGCGGCGAGAGCGAGCTGTCTCTTCATATCGATATTGTACAGCTCAGAGAGCTGTGGCAGGAAATTGTTGATCGAGGTGTAGAAGCAGCCGTACCTTCAGAGCTGCACCGTGAAGCTGGCTTATTAAGAAGAGCGGTCCGCGACACACTGACGATGGATATGGATGAAATTTGGATAGATGACGGCGAGCGGTTTGCTGAGGTATCCGCGTTGCTTGAGGAGATGACGCCTCAGCTTCGCAAGCGGTTGAAACGGTATGAGCATAAGAAAGGTCAGTCCTTATTCGATGCTTACCGTGTAACAGATCAAGTCAGAAAAGCCTTTGATCGCAAAATATCACTGGAATGCGGTGGTCACCTCATATGGGAAGAGACGGAAGCGCTGACGGTTATCGATGTCAACACGGGGAAGTTTATTGGGTCCTCGGGCCTTGAGGATACCGTATTTCATACCAATATGGAAGCTGCGGATGAAATCGCGAGATTGCTGAGAGTGAGAGATGTAGGCGGCATTATTATCGTTGATTTTATTGATATGGGACTGGACAACCATCGTGAGCAAGTGATGCACAGGCTGATGGAGAAGACTCGGAGCGACCAAACGAAATGTACAATTCTCGGCTGGACCAAGCTTGGGCTGATGGAGATGACTCGCAAGAAGGCGCGTGAAACAGCCGTACACTTGCTGACTGAACGATGCTCTTCCTGTGGCGTGATTATAAATAAAAAAGATGTAAGGCCAATGAATGGCCAATGAATAGTATACTGACTAAGCCCGCGATTGCTGCGGGTTTTTCTTTTTTTGAACGGCAAGCGGTGCTGGGCGGTGAGTTTGTCTAGTAAAGTAAAGGTATAATTGTTCAATTGTTTTAAATAAATCGTCGTTTTTCTTGCAGGATCAATTGATATAGCTTGCATAGTGTGGTACACTCTTTGGGTGTGTGTCTCGTGCCTCAGTGGAATGAGATGTACAAGTACCGCTCCGATTGGGTATACAAGCGTATGCGGCGCAAGCTGCAGACCACCTGAATTAGGCGAGTCTTCGAAAATAAGGAGGTGCACCAACAATGTTCGCAATCATCGTAACAGGCGGAAAGCAATACAAAGTTCAGGAAGGCGATGTTATCTACATCGAGAAACTGGATTCTGAAGCAGGCGAAAGCGTAACGTTTGATCGTGTTTTGGCGGTTTCTAAAGGTGACGGTCTTGTAACTGGAACTCCGGTTGTATCCGGCGCTACAGTAACAGGTAAAGTCGAGAAACAAGGCAAATCCAAAAAAATCATCGTTTACAAATACAAAGCCAAAAAGAACTACCGTCGTAAGCAAGGTCATCGTCAACCGTTCACAAAAGTAACAATCGAGAAAATCCAAGCGTAAGCGGGATTTCCATGATAACCATTACTTTTGTACGAAGAGCCGCTGACAGACGTATCGTATCATTCGCAGTCGAAGGACATGCTAAATATGCGAAGCCCGGCAAAGACATTGTTTGTGCGGGAGTATCGGCCGTTTCGGTAGGTACCGTCAACGCGATCGAAGCTTTAGCAGGAGAAGAGCTGCCTGCCAAGATGAAGAACGGCTGGCTGTCGTCGGATATTCCGACGCTGGCGGACGAGGCTTCGGATGGCCGGATGCAGCTGCTGCTGGAATCGATGGCGGTTATGCTTGACACTATCGCAAAATCATACGGCAAGCATGTCGTCATTCATGAACTTCTTAATGCGTAAGCTTTCGAAGTAGGTTTGCTCCGCAAGCCTTAATGTCCATGCTTCCGAAACAGGTTTGCACCACAAACCTTTAAGAAGGAGGGAATAACTATGTTGAAACTGAATCTTCAGCTTTTCGCTTCGAAGAAAGGTGTAGGTTCCACGAAGAACGGACGTGACTCGCAGTCGAAGCGCCTTGGCGCTAAACGTGCTGACGGTCAAACCGTTTCGGCTGGAAGCATTTTGTTTCGCCAACGCGGAACAAAAATTCACCCAGGAACTAACGTAGGCATCGGGAAAGACGATACGCTTTATGCAAAAGTAGAAGGCGTAGTGAAGTTCGAACGTTGGGGACGCGACCGCAAAAAAGTGAGCGTGTATCCAGCTGTTCTAGCTCCGGTAGCTGCTGCAGTAGAAGCTTAATACAACCTTATATATGCACCAAGCCCCGGCCTGCATCGCTAGGCCGGGTTTTTTTGTTTCAAGGCTGATGACCGTGGGACGACCGCATGATATACTGGATAAGTAAGTAAAAACGCCATCGGCGCACTCTATATGCTGAATTAGCTTTGCCGGAGAAATATAAGATAAGGATATGGAAAAGGTATGCTTTCTTATGTTTTCGGGAAATACGATGAAAGTAGGTTTAATCGATGGGACGCTTAACAACGGCGAAATATTACGCGGCAGGCACTGTCATATTGCCTTGTGCCGCAGTACTTATTTGGCCCACTAAAGTGTGGTTAACTGCTGTCTTTCTCGTTTGGCTACTAGCTGTTGCAACTTACTGGATACGAACGGAACGGAAAGAGCATGCGGAGCGGACCGCACGGACAATCTTGTCATTGCAAGGATCCGCCATACGAACTCTCAATCATCATCGTCATGACTGGATGAATGACCTTCAAGTGGTATTTGGCTATATCAGGCTCAAAAAGCTGGATAAAGCTGCGGAGTATGTGGAGAAAATAAGTGAGCGAATGGCTGTGGAGAGCCAAATATCCAAGTTGGGCGTTCCGGCTCTGATCAGCTACATTCAATCCTTTCGCACCATTTCGAATACGCTGGAGCTGCAGCTCGTCATTAAAGGCGATATTCATTTAAACGAATTAACGGCAGATGCCGATCAAATAGCCGAAACGCTCATTCATACGATTAACGCATATCGGTTTGCGGCTAAGCCTGGCTATGGTAATGCTGCTGTTCTTACGCTGGAGCTGTCGCTTGAGAATGATGCGCTAAGCGCAACGTTTTTCTACGATGGCGAGTTAATGAATGAACAGCAATGGAAGCAAAAAATACAACAGCAGTTGGAAGGCGCGCCAATGCAGCCGGTCAACTTCGAGCAGCCGTACGCAAAGGTGCTGCTGAGAGCGGAAATGCGCGCATGAACGGGGGCACAACATGTTTGTCGATAAAGCGAAAATATTTGTAAAAGGCGGCGACGGAGGCGATGGAATCGTTTCTTTCCGCCGTGAGAAGTATGTCGAGCAGGGCGGACCTGCCGGTGGCGACGGAGGCCGCGGCGGCGACTTGATTTTTCAAGTTGACGAAGGGCTTCGCACGCTTATGGATTTCCGTTACCAGAAGCATTTCAAAGCAAACCGCGGCGAGCGCGGCAAAGTGAAAAGCATGCACGGCGCAGGCGCTGAGGATACAATCGTCCGAATCCCGCCGGGAACCGTAATTGTCGATGACGATACGCAGGAAATTATTGCGGACATGACGCGTCATGGACAGAAGATCGTAATCGCCAAAGGCGGAAGAGGCGGGCGCGGCAATATCCGCTTCGCAACCCAGAACAATCCGGCTCCTTATATTTCGGAGAACGGAGAGGAAGGGCAAGAGCGCTGGGTCGTGCTGGAGCTTAAGGTTATGGCTGACGTAGGTCTAGTCGGCTTCCCGAGCGTGGGCAAGTCAACGCTGCTGTCTGTCGTTTCTGGCGCCAAGCCTAAAATCGGTGCTTATCATTTCACGACGATTACGCCGAATCTCGGCGTAGTGGATGTCGGAGACAGCCGCAGCTTCGTCATGGCGGATTTGCCTGGTTTAATTGAAGGTGCCCATGAAGGCGTAGGCCTTGGCCATGAGTTCCTTCGCCACGTAGAGCGGACTCGGGTCATTATTCATGTCATCGATATGTCTGCTTCCGAAGGTCGCGACCCATTCGATGATTGGCTGAAGATCAACGAGGAGCTCGTGCTGTATAACGAGAAGCTAGCAGATCGCCCGCAGATTATTGCAGCTAACAAAATGGACATGCCGGACTCTGCCGAGCAGCTTGAATTGTTCAAGCAGCAGCTTGCGGAGGCAAGTGGTGACCGTCATTATGAAATTCTGCCTATATCCTCACTGACGAAGCAAGGCATTCAGGAGCTGCTGTACAAAGCGGCTGACGTGCTCGATACGATCTCCGAGGAAGTTGAGATCGAGGACGTCAAGGATGTTGCAGAGCGTAAGGTATACACGTACGAGAAGCGTGAGGAAACAACCTTCACGATTCATAAGGAAGATGAAGTGTATGTTATCGTTAGCGAAGGCATCGATAAATACATGAAGCGGATGAATTTGACCTCCTATGACGCAGTGATGCGCTTTGCGCGTACCATGCGTAAGATGGGCGTCGATGCCGAGCTTCGCAAAATGGGTGCCAAGGACGGCGACATGGTGCAAATCGGCGATTTTGCTTTTGAATTCTTCGAGGGCAGCGACTACAATCCGAACGGCTAATAAAGAAAACCTAAATAACAAGAGAAGACGGCGAAAGCCGTCTTTTCTTATTTGCCTATTGCTCCAAACCGAATATTTCGATATAATGTCCACTATAGATGAACAATTGTCTTTTTGAGGAGGACGTATAGTGAGTAAACGCTATTATGTCGTTCGAGAGGATATTTTACCGGAAGCGATAATGAAAACAATACAAGTAAAGGAAATGCTGGGGCGGGGAGAAGCGGCAACCGTGCACGAAGCGGTTGAACGGGCTGGTCTTAGCCGAAGCGCCTTTTATAAGTATAAAGATGGCGTTTATGCGCTCAATGAGCTGGAGAGGGAGCGAATTGCCACGATATCCATGGATTTGGAACATCGTTCCGGCATGCTCTCGAACGTGCTCAGCACGGTGGCGTCTCTGGAGGGCAATGTGCTGACGATGAATCAGACCATTCCGCTCCAAGGCTTCGCTAACGTTGTCATATCAGTCGATATTTCGCAGCTTTCCGGGGAACTGTCATCGCTGGTCGATATGCTGCGCGGCCTGCCGGGCGTACGTAAAGCTTCGGTCATCGGACAAGGATAACAGAATGAATAATGGAGGGTATATATGAAGCCGGTTAAAGTAGGTTTATTAGGTCTTGGAACTGTAGGAACAGGCGTCGTTCGCATCGTGGAAGGCCATCAGGAGGATCTTGCAAGCCAAGTAGGCTCGCCGATCGTCATTGAAAAGATTCTCGTACAAAACAAAAACAAAGCACGCAATATCGCAATCGATCAGGATAAGCTTACAGAGGATCCTTGGGATATCATTAGACATCCCGACATCGACGTAATCGTTGAGGTTATGGGCGGAATTGGACTTACGAAGGAATTCATTCTAGAAGCGCTAGCGCTTGGCAAGCATGTTGTAACGGCGAATAAGGATTTAATGGCGCTGCATGGTCCGGAAATTCTTGCAAAAGCACAGGAGAATCGCTGTGATATCATGTATGAGGCAAGCGTTGCCGGAGGCATTCCGATCATCCGTACGCTCGTTGAAGGTTTTTCTTCCGATCGTATCAACAAAATCATGGGTATCGTTAACGGTACAACAAACTTCATTCTGACAAAAATGAGCCAAGAGGGTGCGTCCTATCTGGATGTGCTGAAGGAAGCTCAGGAGCTCGGCTATGCGGAGTCTGATCCGACTTCGGATGTCGAAGGTCTTGACGCAGCCCGGAAAATGACGATTCTTGCAACGATCGGCTTCCGCGCCAATGTAGCGCTTGAGGACGTGTCGGTTCAAGGCATATCTTCCGTTACGAAAGAGGATATCTTGTATGCAAAGCGCCTAGGCTACGAAGTGAAGCTGCTAGGTATCGCAGAGCGTCAGGATGATCTAATCAGCATTAGCGTACAGCCGACAATGGTTAAGCAATCTCATCCGATAGCATCGGTTAACGGCGTGTTCAATGCGGTTTATGTGTATGGCGAAGCGGTTGGCGAGACGATGTTCTACGGCGCAGGCGCCGGTGAGCTTCCAACTGCAACCTCGATCGTGTCGGATTTGGTTGCTGTCGTGAAAAACCTGAAGCTAGGCGTTAACGGGATGCAAGGCAGCCTAGCCTATAAAGAGAAGAAGCTTAAGACAGATGATCAGATTTCGTCCAAATATTTCTTGCTTCTGAAAGTAGCAGACCGCGCTGGCGTACTGGCACGGATTACACAGGTATTCGCTGATTTCGAAGTAAGCTTGGAGTCTGTACTGCAGCAGCCGACCCCGTCTAATCCTGAAGCGGAAATTATCATTATTACTCATGACGCGAATAAAGCAGCTATTCAGAAAGTACTGGCTACCTTCGAATCGCTTGAAGTGGTTCATAAAGTGAAAAGCGTATACCGCGTAGAAGGGTAAGATCATGGAAAATCGCAGAGTTATTGTAAGAGTACCGGCAAGCACGGCTAATTTGGGTCCTGGCTTCGATACGCTGGGAATGGCGCTCTCGCTATATGCATGGATTGAGCTCCGTGTCAGTGAACAAACCGAATACCAATTCTATGGCGATCAAATGCGGGGCTTGCCGAAAGACAAGTCGAATTTGATCTATAAAGTGGCGCAGCTTGTATTTAAAGAAGCGGGCGTCCATGTGCCTGAGCTGTCGATTTCGATGCACAGCGACATTCCGCTGACTCGCGGACTAGGCAGCAGCGCATCAGCGATTGTAGGAGCTCTCGTAGCGGCGAATGCGCTAATCGGAAGCCCTTTGACGGACGACAAGCTGTTCCAGATGGCAACGGCTTTAGAAGGCCATCCTGACAATGTAGGCGCATCTATGTTCGGAGGTATCGTTGTCTCTGCTTGGGACGGGGAGCGAGCGGACTATATCCGTCTGGAGCCGGATCCACGGCTGAAGACGCTTGTAGCGATCCCGGCCTTCCAGCTGTCGACGGAGAAAGCGCGCCATGCGCTGCCGTCGCAGCTATCGATGGCCGACGCGGTGTACAATGTCGGCCGCAGCTCTTTGCTTGTCGCCGCGCTTGCAAGCGGCGAGCTTGGGATGATCCGCCATGCGATGAAGGACAGGCTGCACCAGCCTTACCGTGCAGCACTGATTCCCGGCATGGCGACGATTCTGGAGCGCGCGGTTGAATATGGCGCGCTGGGCGCTGCGCTAAGCGGAGCGGGGCCGACGCTGATTGCTTTTGTTGACGACAAGGCAGAGGGTACGGATGCTTTGGAGCCGTTTCTGCTGGAGACGCTCAATCAGGAAGGCATTGAGGCTAGAACGTTATGGCTAGCGCCTGCCGTTCAAGGCCCACGTATTACGGTTGAGGATATAGCGAAGCAGCCTGCGGTTCCTCTTCCTGAACGAATTAAAGGAGAAGTGTAGGTATGAAAACGATCGCGGTTTTACCTGCCGGTTCAGTATCGGATGAGGCAGCTAGGCACTTTTTTGGCGGCGAGCAGATCGATTGGAAGCATCATAGACTCATCTCGGATGTGTTTTTATCCACAGTTAACGGAATTAGCGAGTACAGCATTATTCCGATCGAGAATACGATAGAGGGTTCTGTGAGCTTACATATGGATTGGCTTGTGCATGAAGTCGATATTCCGATACAAGCAGAATGGGTCTATCCATCCATCCAGAATTTAATCGGTCGCCAAGCCGAGGCGCAGGGTGCTGAGGGTGCTATAGATTATTCGAAAATTACGAAGGTCATCAGCCATCCTGTTGCGATCGCGCAGTGCTTGCAGTTTTTGCGAACCAATCTTCCTCACGCGGTGACGGAGCATGTCAGCAGTACGGCCGAGGGTGTTCGAATCGTGCAGAACAATCCGAATGCCGGCTGGGCGGCGATTGGTACCAAGACAGCGGCAGCGAATGAGAAGCTGGATGTTATCGCTAGCGAGATTACCGATCATGACAACAACTATACCCGGTTTTTGCTTGTCGGTTCGGAGCCTTACACGGCTAGGCAATCTGATAAGTTCAAAACGAGCATATTGGTTACGCTGCCTGAGGATTTTCCAGGCGCGCTTCATCAAGTGCTTGCAGCTTTTGCATGGCGAAAAATCAACTTATCCCGTATTGAGTCGCGTCCGACAAAGAAACAGCTAGGCAATTATTATTTCTTTATCGATATCGACATGGCGCTCGACACGGTTCTGCTGCCCTCCGCGCTGCAGGAAATTGAAGCAATCGGCTGCCAGGTTCGCGTGCTGGGAAGCTATCCAAGCTTTATTGAGTTCAAAAAATAGTAAGAACGCGTGAAAGAGCATGAAACAGCCATAGAAAGCAGCAAGCCGAGTTCACTCTTAGGAGTGGGCTCGGCTTTTTTACTATTTTTTTGTGAAAGTGGAGACACTCGCCCATATTCTGCATAGGATGTAAGGATTGATAATAGGCATAAGCAGTGCCATGTTATTCAGAACGTGACAGGAGGGCAACAGCGAGTGAAAATCCATATTGTAAAAAAGGGCGACAGCTTATACTCCATCGGCCAGAAGTATAATGTATCGCTCGAAGAGATTTTAAAGCTGAACCCGGGTATTACGAACCCGGACGTCATCGAGGTAGGAATGAAGCTGAAAATACCTTCAAGCCATACGGGCGGTTCAGGCGGCGGAATGGACATCATGCATCAGCATATCGTGAAGCAGGGGGATACCCTTTGGAAGCTGTCGAAGGCTTGGGGCGTGCCGCTTGCTGACATGATCAAGGCTAATCCGCAGCTTAAAAACCCGAATGTGCTGCTTACCGGCGAGATTGTTAACATTCCTAAGGTAAGCGATTCGGGTCATGGCGGAACTGACGGGCATGGTGCCGGCCACGGCATGGGCCAAGGAACCGGCGGTGCAGGTTCACTGCATCCAACATCGATAATGCAAAACGTGCAGGGCTGGGTAGGAAAGCTGTCTACAGCTCCGATCACTGGCAAAATACCTACGGGACCGATTGCGGGCAAAACGCCTACGGCGCCAATCGCGCCAGTACCTGTTGCACCAGAAGCGCCAGCGCCTGTCGCCCCCGTGGCTCCCGTTCAGCAGAAGCCAGTGGCGCCTATTGTAAAGCCAGTGAAACCTGCTCCGCTGCCAACACCAAAAGCAGCTGCGGTAGAACCGGCCAAAAAAGCGCTTCCGATTCAAAAGCCTGTTGAAAAGAAGCTGCAGCCTATTCATTCGGAGTATAAGCCGAATGTCGATTTGTTCAAGCAGTATGGGATACCTGCAACCGAAGCATTGTCATTATACGATCTTCCAAAAGCGCCTGAAGCTGTGTCCCCGATCCATCAGCAGCCTTCACATGGCGGATATGGTTATGGCCATTCTATGGCAATGCCCGCGCAAACTGGCCATGGTTACGGCTATGGCGGCTGGCAGCAGCCGGTTCCTTTCGGCAGCACGGTGAGTCCGCTTGGGGAAAGTAATGAAGCGCCGTTCGACTGCCCTCCTGGCACCGTATTTGTTGGCAGTTATCCGTCTCCTTCAACGATGCCGATGGCAGCAGGACCTGGCTGGGGGTATGGTTATCCTGGCGTGAATCCGCTCCAGCAGAATGCAAGTGAGAACAGCCAAATGGTGGCGGGAGCTTCGGCAATGCCAAACCAAGGAATGGTGTCGCCGCTAGCGATGCAGCCAAACCAAGGAATGGTGTCGCCGCTAGCGATGCAGCCAAACCAAGGAATGGTGTCGCCGCTAGCGATGCAGCCAAACCAAGGAATGGTGTCACCGCTAGCAATGCAGCCGAATCAAGGAATGGTGTCACCGCTAGCAATGCAGCCGAATCAAGGAATGGTGTCACCGCTAGCAATGCAGCCGAATCAAGGAATGGTGTCGCCGCTAGCAATGCAGCCGAACCAAGGAATGGTGTCGCCGCTCGCGATGCATCCGAACCAGGGAATGGTGTCGCCGCTCGCGATGCATCCGAACCAGGAAATGGTGTCACCGCTCGCTATGCAGCCAAACCAAGGCTTTGTATCGCCATCAAGTATGCAACCGGATTATGGTTATGGCTATGGCGGCCATGGTATGGTCATGCCGGCGCAAGCTCAGCATGATGGAGGGTATGGCTATGGATACGGCTATCCGGCCTATCCGCCATATCCAGGCTGGCCGCAAACGGCAGGTGCTAATGATGCCAATCAAGCGGATTGTGGATGCAAAGGAAACCGTTCGGATCAACATGCGGCAAAGCAGGCAGAGCCCGAGCTTGATAAACCAGCGAAAATTGTTGTACAGCGGAAAAACACGAAGAAGGCAGTTATTCGGACAGTATCAGCAAGGCCAAATAAAACGAAAAATCGTGGAAATCAGCCTTGGCTTAATCGTTAATTCTGAGAATACCTTCAATGGTTGCCATCAACCATTGGGGGTTTTCTTGTTTTTTGTATATTTATGTAATACTGGCGCATACTATCAAAAAATATAATGAAGGAGTCTTCCCAATGATGGAATTCAGCCTTTGGAAAAACTTAAAAAGGCAGCTCCGAAGAAAACGCCGGCCGACATGGAGTTTAGGGGCAATCATCCCTTTCCTGCTGGCAGGAGGGCTTTTGCTTGCCGAAGCTGAGCTTGTGCTGGCAGCGCCGGATATATCCGCAGAAGAAAGCATGATCCATAGGCTTGAGAACGAAAAGAGTCCGCTTACGGTGGAGCTGCATCGCGTTTATGTATGCGGTGAGGAAACGAAGCCCCTCGGCCGGATGATGAGTAAGCAAGTTGCTAAGCTTTTGCTGGGTCACCCAGAATGGAAAGCGGAGCTGGATGCATCGAAGAGCTTAGTCCGAGTTGAGCAGCGCGTAGAGGATTTATCCGAGCATTGCAAGGCGAACGCCTATATGGGTGTGGACAAGCAGGGAAATTTGAATCTCTATGATGGGATCCCCAAAAAAGAAAAGGTTGTGCGCACCTTTTTTCAGCTGGATGTACGTTACATGGAGAGCAGCCTTCCGCAGGACAAGCTTGATCAGATTACGAATGGCATACGTATCAGTGATATCGAAGAGTATAACAGCGTATTATCCACTTTTAGCGATTATGCCATCGAGCAAAACCAGAAGGTTATGCAACCTGCCTATTAGGCTATGAACAGCAAGGAAAGAGAGGCTGCACAGCGATGTGCGGCCTTATTTGTATGGGCTGAAAGCCGAAATATCAAACGCGCGTTCTCATTCCTCCTATCTTTTGCTATAATAGATGAAGCAACTTTCAGTGCTTGCGCTGAGCAGCACGTTATTTGAGGAGATGGGCGTTTGCGCGTTCTTGGGATTGACCCTGGTTATGCCATTGTTGGATTTGGATTTATAGATAAGATCGGCCACAAGCTTACGCCTGTTCAATATGGCGCGATCCAGACGGAAGCTCATACGCCAGCCGAGCAGCGATTGCTTCAGGTGTATGAGTCCGCGGGCGCGTTGATGGATAAATATAAGCCGGATACTGTTGGCGTGGAGAAGCTTTTTTTTAACCGAAACGTAACCACTGCCTTTGACGTCGCGCAGGCTAGGGGGGCGATTATTCTAGCCGCTGCCCAGCGAGGACTGCCGATTGGAGAGTATACGCCGCTTCAGGTCAAACAGGCTGTTGTCGGATACGGCAAAGCGGAGAAGAAGCAAGTGCAGGAGATGGTTAAGATGTTTCTGAAGCTATCGGCAGTACCGAAGCCAGATGATGTGGCCGATGCTCTTGCCGTGGCCATTTGCCATGCGCATTCGTTCGTTCTGAATCACAAAATAAACGAGGTGAAGCGTTCGTGATCGATTTTTTAAGAGGCAATGTTGTTCATCTGGAAACCGAATATATCGTATTGGATGTTCGAGACACCGGCTATCGCGTGTTTACACCGAATCCCTATGCGTTCGCAAAGAAGGAAGAACCTGTAACCGTATATATTCACCATAGTGTTCGCGAAGATGCGATTCTTCTGTTCGGATTCGAGACAAGAGAAGAACAAAACCTGTTTCGCAAGCTGCTTGAGGTATCGGGCATCGGTCCCCGCGTTGCGCTTGGCATTCTGTCAGGAGGAAGGCCGGACGCCGTTATTGCGGCCATTCAGCAGGAAAACATCGCTTTCCTTACGAAGCTTCCGGGAATTGGCAAGAAGACCGCGCAGCGAATGATTCTGGATCTGAAGGACAAGCTGATCGGCGCTGGTCTGGACGGAGGATTGCTTACGGCGGCAGGCGTAGCGCTCGATCTTACTTCGAGCAGACATTCTGGTCAAGGAGCAGGCACGGCTTGGCAGGAAGCTAGAGAGGGGCTTGCGGCTCTCGGCTATACGGCAGCAGAGCTGGATAAAGCATGGTTGGGCCTGCAGCATAGCGCAACGGCGGAGGAATCGGTTGATTCCTTAATGAAGCGGGCGCTTCAGCAGCTGTTCAAAGGGTAACGGAAGGAGATGAAGGCAAATGGATGATCGAATCATTTCCGCCAACCTGATGATGGAAGACCAGGCGGTTGAGCTCAGCCTGCGTCCACGCTATCTGGCCGAGTATATCGGGCAATCGAAGGCCAAGGAAAATTTAAAGGTGTACATCGAAGCTGCGAAGCTGCGCAAGGAAGCGCTGGATCATGTATTATTGTATGGGCCGCCGGGACTTGGCAAAACGACGCTATCGAATATTATTGCAAATGAGCTTGGCGTCAGTCTGCGAACAACATCCGGGCCCGCGATCGAGCGCCCTGGCGATCTTGCAGCATTGCTGACAAATTTGCAGGAGGGTGACGTGCTGTTTATTGACGAAATTCATCGCCTGCACCGGACGGTCGAGGAAGTCTTGTATCCAGCAATGGAAGACTTCGCGCTTGATATCATGATTGGGAAAGGGCCTAGCGCCCGTTCAGTAAGGCTGGATTTGCCGCCATTCACTCTTATCGGCGCAACAACTCGGGCTGGCTTGCTATCGGCACCGCTTCGCGACCGTTTCGGAGTCGTCAGCAGACTTGAATTTTATACAATTGATGAATTAGCTTTCATTGTGGCAAGGACAGCTGAAATACTGAATGTAAGCATAGTAGGGGAAGCTGCCGGGGAGATTGCCATGCGGTCGCGAGGGACACCTCGTATTGCTAATCGGCTGCTGAAGCGCGTTCGAGACTTTGCACAGGTTCGCGGTGACGGCGTTATTACGCATGATTTAGCGAGATCCGCGCTAGAGCTGCTGCAGGTAGACCCTATGGGTCTAGATCTGATCGATTTCAAAATGCTCCAAGCCATGATGACGACGTTTGCCGGAAGACCGGTTGGCCTCGATACCATTGCGGCAACCATCGGGGAAGAAAGTCAAACGATTGAGGATGTCTACGAGCCCTATTTGATGCAGATCGGATTCCTACAGCGGACGCCTCGCGGGAGAATCGCGACAGACAATGCCTATAGGCATTTGGGGCTTCCCATTCCGGGGAGGTAACAGGCAATGGGAAGGACACGCGGCTTGTCCGCAGAGAAGCTCTACGTTATCTATGACGGGTATTGCAATCTATGCCTTGCTTCCGTAGCTAAGCTGAAGGAGCTTCATTCAAAGGCAGACTTGCAATTCATACAAATCCAGCAGCTGGAAGCAGCGGGAGGTTCGGACGAGCTATTGCCGCGAAGTCCGCAGCTTGATTTTGCAGCGTTATACGAGAAGATGCATGTAATTGATGAACAAGGGAAGCTGTATGCGGGCGCAGACGGCGTTGTTCGGATACTAAGAACGGTTAAAGGTTTTGGATGGCTGTCCGCTTTCTATCGCATTCCGGGATTGAACCGGATTGCCGATCGCATGTACCGTTTTGTTGCGAACCGAAGATACGAATGGTTTGGCTCGACTGAGCAAAGCTGTTCCATTAACGGCTGTGATTTGCCGAAGAGCAGAGAGGAGTGAGACGAACATGGCAAACAAACGGCCATTCAAGCAATATTTGATGATTGTTGTTGCAATTATGCTGCTTGCAACATCGTGGACGGGCTCTCCGTCACATGCAGCAGTTCCCAAGCTGGAACAGATTCGCGTTGCTCTTTTCATGCAATTGCCTGGGAAATATGAGGATACAACAGCTGCGGCTACCTTTTCTTCGCCTACAGGCTTGAGCATCGGGTCTAGGCAGCCGGACGGCGTAAGCAGCTGGTTCAATGTGTCAGGCGGCACTAGCGTGAGATTTGCCGCAGACAGCTTTAAAGTTAAAGTGTATGAATCGTCAACATTCGCGTCTGCGCTGGCGGTTCAGAAGAGGCTGCAAGCGTTAAAGGGCGCTGCCTTTCTCACTTCGATATCCAAAAATGGCTCGATCGTCTATCAAGTCATAGAAGGTACATACAAGACGGCGGCAGAAGCAGCTGCTGCTCAAACCAAGTGGGCGGCTGACAGCGAGATCTCCAAGCTGGTTGGCGGATATAAGGCCGTGCAGCAAGGACCATTGCATTTGGAGACTGCTCCGCTTGCAGGGAAGACGGAAGCGATAGCAGCTGCCAGCAGCTTTGGGGCGGTCGGATTGGATGCTTATGTAGCTGTCCGTTCCTCACAAGCAGGAATGGCAAGCTACTCCGTAATGGTTGGCGCTGCAGTAACAGAAGCAGAGCTGCTTATTGTGCAGGCTGCTGCATCCAAAGCAGCCGGAGGCAGCGCGCTGAAAGCGGCAGATGCCAAGCTGC
Organism: Paenibacillus sp. 2TAB23; assembly: GCF_052115165.1. Classification (NCBI taxonomy): domain Bacteria; kingdom Bacillati; phylum Bacillota; class Bacilli; order Caryophanales; family Paenibacillaceae; genus Paenibacillus; species Paenibacillus sp. 2TAB23. Next base: position 223,613 of record NZ_JBFRGD010000009.1, on the reverse strand, counting down.
CTTATCTTATGCTTCGCAATGACCATACGGTAAGCGCGAAAGCGGAAAACAGTATAGAGCTTTACATGTTTGCAGGGAGCGATACCAAAATATCAATCTCGCCAGTCGGCTCCGATCCGATCAAGCTAACGGAGCGCAGCAATCGCAGCTATCGCGGGCAGTTCGAGCTTAGTATGCTGAATGGACGGATGGCGGTTATCAATGAATTGCCTTTTGAGCAATACCTATATTCCGTTGTCGGCGTAGAGATGTATCCTTCTTGGCCTGCAGAGGCACTAAAGGCACAGGCCGTTGCTGCGCGCTCTTACGCATTGAACAAAGGCTTTGGTTTCCAAATCGCTCATGTTGTGGATACCACGCTTAGTCAAGCCTACTACGGAACTGGCTCTGAGAAGCCGTCTACAATCGCAGCCGTCGATGATACGGCAGGCGAAGTGGCCATGTACGATGGAAAGGTTATTGAGGCGTTGTTCGCAGCCAGCGGCGGAGGCATGACGGCAGATGCCAAGGAGATATGGGGCAATGCCATACCTTATTTGATGCCGGTGAAAAGTCCTGACACTTCAAGCGAAGCAGGCTTGCACAGCTGGTATCGCGTTGTTCTTCCTAGCGGGGAAATCGGATATGTGCGTGATGATTTGTTAGACGAGACTGGACAAGCTACGGCGGCCGGAAGTCCAATTATGCAAGTGAATACGAATGGGACAAAGGTTCGCAAGCATCCGCAGATTCAAGATACGATTCCAGTTGTTGCAACGGCAGACAGCGGAACGAAGGTTATCGTGTTGGAGAAAAAAGTGGAGTCCAATTCTATGTCTTGGGTGAGAGGTCCTTATACGCCTCAAGTGATGCTGACCGTTATAAATGCTAAAGTGAAAACGCCGATATCGGGTCCTCTCCGTACGCTGGAAGTTAGTCAGAAGGGTGCTTCCGGTCGTGCAACCGAGATTACAGCCAATGGCCAGAAGCTAACGGTGAGCTACCCGGATATGTTCCGAAGTACTCTAGGGGTACAAGGCTCGCTGCCAAGTACATTGTTTCAGATCGAGGAAACGGCAAAGGTTGCTTTGCTAGGTTCGGGATCTGCGACAAGAACGAAGCCGGGCGACTCGGCTCCCGTTTATATGATTAGTGCAGGCGGCAAAGTAACAGAAGCCAGCCAATCGAATTTATTTATACTGGATGGCAGCGAGCATTTGCGCGCTGCGACCAAAGAACCGTCATTCCGTTTCATCGGCACCGGTAACGGGCATGGCGTTGGCTTATCGCAGTATGGCGCGCTTAGCCTTGCCCAGCAAGGGTATGACTATCAATATATTTTGAAATACTACTACAAAGATGTAACCATCGCTAAGGAATGATTGAATCGATATGAACGTAGAATGGTTTGACTTTGAATTGCCGGAAAACCTTATAGCCCAAACCCCGTTGCTTGATCGCACAGCATCTAGGCTGCTGGCACTCAATAAGCAGACGGGCGAAATTACGCATAACAGCTTTACAGATTTGGAACAGTACGTTGGAGCTGGGGATGTGCTTGTCCTCAATGATACGAGAGTAATTCCTGCGCGGCTGACTGGCGTCAAGAGCGACACGGGCGCAAAGATCGAGCTGCTGCTTCTGAAGCAGCTAGAAGGGGACAGCTGGGAGGCGCTTGGCAAGCCTGCCAAACGCCTCAAGGTTGGTACCGCTCTTTCCTTTGGGGATGACGGGCAGGGCAATCCTTTGCTGCGTGCCGTTATTGAGAAGGAGGGCGAGATGGGTGGAAGAACGATCCGCTTCGAATACGAAGGGATCTTCCAAGAGCTGCTGGATCGATTAGGAGAGATGCCGCTGCCGCCTTACATCAAGGAGAGGCTTGAGGAACGAGAGCGTTATCAGACCGTTTACTCCAAGCATGCAGGCTCTGCTGCAGCGCCGACAGCCGGACTTCATTTCACAGATGCATTTCTTGACAAGCTTCAAGCAAAAGGCGTCAAGCTCGCGTATGTCACTCTCCATGTTGGCCTTGGAACCTTTCGTCCGATGTCGGTGGATGTGGTAGAGGATCACGAGATGCATTCGGAATATTATGAGCTGAATGAACAGAATGCTGCCATAATAAATGAAGCCAAACGGAGCGGTGCCCGTATTATTGCAGTGGGGACAACTTCGTCTAGAACACTGGAGACGGTTGCGGCCCGGTTCGAAGGGAGTCCAGTTGAGGCTTGCAGTGGCTGGACATCGATTTTTATATTCCCAGGTTACGAGTTTAAGCTCGTTAATGCTCTACTGACTAATTTTCATTTGCCGAAATCTACGCTGGTCATGCTCGTAAGTGCGCTGGCTGGACGTGATGAGGTTATGCATGCCTATAAAGAAGCGATTGCACAAGAGTATCGGTTCTTTAGCTTCGGCGATGCAATGTTTATTTACTAACTAGGAATAGGAAGCGTGAATCGTGGCTGTAAAATATGAATTAATCAAACAATGCAAGCAATCGGGAGCGCGCCTTGGTCGCGTGCATACCCCTCACGGCGTAATCGAGACACCAACCTTTATGCCGGTAGGCACGCAGGCTACGGTCAAAACGATGAGCCCGGAAGAACTGAAAACGATGGATGCCCAAATTATACTGAGCAATACGTACCATCTGTTTCTTAGACCAGGGCATGAAACGGTAAGGAATGCAGGCGGCCTGCATAAGTTCATGAACTGGGATCGTCCGATCCTGACAGACAGCGGAGGCTTTCAAGTTTTCAGTCTAAGCGAAATGCGTAAAATTACGGAAGAAGGCGTACACTTCCGCTCCCATCTCAACGGTGACAAAAAGTTTCTATCACCTGAGGTTGCGATGGAAATCCAAAATGCGCTAGGTTCGGATATTATGATGGCCTTCGATGAATGTCCGCCATTCCCAGCCGAGCATGAATATGTGAAGAAATCGTTGGAGCGTACGACAAGATGGGCAGAACGCTGTCTTAAAGCGCATGCGAGACCGGAGGACCAGGGACTTTTTGCTATTGTGCAGGGAGGAATGTACAAGGATCTTCGCATTCAGAGTGCAAATGATTTGACTTCCATGGATTTCCCGGGGTATGCTATTGGTGGACTGAGCGTAGGCGAGCCTAAGCATTTGATGTACGATGTGCTTGATTATACAGTACCCATTTTACCTGCGAATAAACCTCGTTATCTAATGGGAGTGGGATCGCCGGATGCATTGATTGAGGGTGCTATCCGCGGTATTGATATGTTTGATTGCGTACTGCCGACTCGGATTGCCCGTAACGGGACAACCATGACAAGTCAGGGCAGACTCGTTATTCGCAACGCGAAGTATGCCGAGGATTTCAGTCCTTTGGACCCTGAGTGCTCCTGCTACACGTGTACGAATTATTCGAGAGCGTACATACGGCATCTCATCAAAGCCGACGAGATATTTGGCATGAGGCTTACGACTTACCACAATTTGCATTTCTTGCTTCAACTCATGAGGGACGTTCGGCAAGCGATAATGGATGACCGACTGCTTGATTTCCGGGATTCCTTCTTCACAAGCTACGGCCTTTTCGATAATGAGAAAGGATTTTGAAAGGGGGGATTTCGATGTGGCTAGCAGCAGAAGCAGGTCAAAGTAACATTTTAGGAATGATTTGGCCGTTTGTACTTATGTTCGCGGTGTTTTATTTCTTGCTTATTCGTCCGCAGCAGAAGAAACAGAAGCAACGTTCTTCGATGCTCAACCAATTGAAAAAAGGCGATAAAATTTCAACAATTGGTGGTTTGCACGGAACGGTCGTCGAGCTTAGCGATGACACAGTTGTGCTTCGTGTAAACGATACAACTAAAATGACTTTCGAGCGCAGTGCAATCAACACAATCATCAACTCTGCACCATCAGCAACGGTTGATTTGGAAAAATAATAAAAAGAAGCTGACATGCATGCATGTCAGCTTTTTTTTATTGTTTTTTCATGTTGACGCCGATCATTCCGCCGAAAGCACCAGCGAGAAGAGAGGCTCCGAGCAGCAGAGCACTGTGCAGGGTGAGGGATGCGTCCGAGGCTAGGAAACTGATGATTATGACGATTGCTCCGTAAATTAAACCAAGCAATCCGCCGTTGTACCATCCTTTGCTCTCGGAACGTCTCCCGGAAGTAAAGCCTCCGGCAAGTGCAGCGAAGCCATGAACAAGCAGGGCATTCGTAGCCAAGCTGCTTTCTTTCATACCCGTGAAATGCAACAACAATGATAGCAGTAAGGCGCCAGCGGCCAGCCAAATGATCGAAAATAAGACTCCAGCTAGCAGCGGTGATGCAATTAAAGGCGGTTTAACAGCTTGTTTTACCGAGCTCATCAAATTCCCCCCAGCGATTGGAACGTATTACTTAACCATATGGTCAAGCTAACCGGATTAGTACAACTACTTGCATGTCTTGCCATATATTCGTATAAGCGGGCAGAGTATGAGGTTATGCACCGTAGGTGAGAATAGCTTTACGCACAAAGGAGCTGACTGCAGCTCACAGCTCAAAATGACATAAGTCGAGGAGGAGGTTTCCGCTTGGAATTCTGGAGCCTGTTAATCCGGACGGTGATTATTTATTTCGTTGTTTTTCTGATTATGCGCTTTATGGGAAAGCGGGAAATCGGAAAGTTGTCTGTATTCGATTTGGTCATTTCCGTAATGATTGCCGAGATTGCGGTAATTGTCATTGAGGATATGGATCGTTCCATGTGGAGCGGCATAATGCCTATGGTCGTTCTACTGCTCATTCAAGTTGGTAGTGCGTTTATGACGATGAAAAGTCGAAAACTAAGGCTCTTGTTCGATGGAAAGCCTAGCGTAATTATCGACAAGGGAAAATTAAATAGCGATGTAATGCGAAAGCAGCGTTACAATTTGGATGACTTAATGCTTCAACTGCGGGAAAACAAAATCAGCGCGGTGTCGGACGTGGAATTCGCGATACTGGAAACGAGCGGAAAGCTTTCTGTCATCCCGAAAGAGGATTCGAACGATTCAACAGGCGGTGAGGGTAGCGATCAGGACGACGGAAATAGTTTGAATGGAGAAAGACTTAAAATCTTTAACCAATCCAAAATTATTCCGTCCAAATACCGCTTTGAAATTTTACCGGTACCGCTCATTATGGACGGCAAGGTACAGGACGAGAATTTGGAGAAGCTCGAAAAGACGAGATTTTGGCTGAAAAATGTGCTGCAGGAAAAAGGGGTCACCGATTTTAAGGATGTCTTTTTCTGCACCATTGACCACAAAGGAAAGCTGTTTGTCGATACGCATGACAAGAAACGGCGATAATGAGAGGGCGATCCCTCTTTTTATCGCCGTTTCTATTGGTTTCTATTCCTTATTTATTTAAACCAATTTCCGAACAGCGGAATGCGTACCATATCATGCCGATCAATAATTTTCATGATGACCATCAATAATAAATAAATAACTGCACTTGCGGCACAGGCAAGCAGCAGATTAATCCATTCAGCCGGCAATGGTTGCTGGTTCATTGTAAACTGGGCGGCAGCCCCCATGATGACCATCGCTGCCCCCACTTTGACAAAATCGAGCAGCTTCATATGGAACCCAATGAATTTCAATACGCTTATCGCGTGCAAAAGGGTAACGAGGACAATATTCACACAAATTGCAATAAGTGCGCCGTTAATGCCGTATTCGGGGTCAGATGCTAGCTGAACGATGAGAACGAGCTTCACTATGGCGCCGATTAAAGTATTGATCAAAGCGGTACCTGGCTTGTTCAGTGCTTGAAGCGCTGCTTGCAGCGGCGCTTGCAGATAGATGAATATGCCAACAGTAGAAATAAGTTGAAGCATAGGAGCGATATCGGCATGATTGTAGAGCATGCGGCAGATCGGCTCGGCAAACAAAAACATAATGACTACAAAGGGGGCACCGGATACGAGAGCGAGCCGCATGGACTGATGCAATCTTTTATGAATTAAGGCGTGATCGCCTCGCGCTGCTGCCTCGGACAAAGAGGGGACAAGCGATACCGCGAGCGAGTAAGTCAAGGCAGTCGGCAGCAGCAGCAAAGGTACGATCATACCCTGCAGCGCTCCGTATTGAGCGGTAGCGAGCCCGGTAGCTATTCCGGCAGCTGCTAGGCTTCGTGCGGTAAGGATGGATTCGAGTAAATAGGAAAAAGAACCAATTAGTCGGCTTCCGGTGACCGGAATGGATAAGCCAAGCAGCCTGCGCAATACGGGAATGTTTTTTTCTGAATTTACTTGACCGGGTTTTTCAACGGTTTGTTTCGTCGAAGGACGGTCCCGGTAATATTTCCAAAGCAGGACGGCCAAACCGCCGATTTCTCCAATTACTGCGCCCAGCATCGCACCGGCGGAAGCCCATTCCAGGCCGTAGGGCAGGAATAAATAGGCAAAGGTTAGCGATGCGATTATGCGTAGCACAGTTTCGACGATTTGCGAGACCGCTGTCGGAATCATATTTTGTTTCCCTTGGAAGTAACCGCGATAAACCGAGGATAATCCAATGATCATCAGCATAGGTGTCATCACTAAGAAGGTTTGATAAACGCGTGCATCAGGCAGGATATGTGTCGTAATCCATTTGGCGCCTAGCAGCATGACCCCGGTCATGATTACGCCAAGCAAGGCTACTAACCCCATCGCTGTTCGGAAAATATACTTCACGCGCGCCGAATCTCCTTGCGATTCGGCTTCGGCAATCCATTTGGCAACGGCCAGTGGAATGCCACCTGTAATAATGGTGAGCATCACTGTAAGAAAGGGGTAGCTTAGCTGGTATAAGCCGACGCCTTCCGCGCCCATGATCCGTGGCAGAGCGATTCTTGGCACGAAACCGAGCAGCCGGTTAATGATGCCAGCGGCAAGCAATATCATAGCGCCTTTGATGAATGTTTGTTTGGTAGTGTTTTTATGCTTCGTCATACTGGATTACCCTCTTCTCTATTGTGGAATAGCTGATCTGCTCCTGCCTGAGCAATCAGACGAAGCTTTAAGACAGGCTTTTACTATCATCTTTATGCGCGGCATGTCCGATTCCATGTCACTCAATTTGCATATTGCAGAAGACGGTGCAGGAATTCGGATGTGCAACAGCGAATAGTTGGATTAGAAAAGTTAAAGTGACTGAAACAGACTAAGCGTTCTGTGTATAGATATGGGGCGGACAAGGTGTGCTGCTTACCTTGCTATATGAACGATGGTTGATGTCACAAGGCTTTAGGAGGCGCAGCATGGCAGACGAAGAATTAAATCGTATGATTGAAGAGCTATGCATAAGCAAAGCGGAAGAATTTCATCTCATAGGGTATGAGCATGTAACGGGTCAAGAGGTGTGGGAGTGTGTCAGCGAGAAATACAAGAAGACGGGACACCCCGAGCTTCACGAATTAGTTAACGACATTCTATCTCTGAAAGTGATGAAATTTATGAATTTCATGACGATTAGCGCATACAAGGGAAACCCGTTATGATCAACTGGGTTTCTTTTTTTTTGACTCGATTTTGCCTCGTCTGTATAATAGGAATATTGAGATCATAAGGGGGATTTAGACGTATGTTCGGGAAGAGAATTATTGCCTTCCTTGCGATCGTAGTCATTATGTTTGGCGTTATCGCTTGGACAAGCCCATCGCTAGTGAAAGACGTAAGGCTAGGCCTTGATTTAAAAGGCGGTTTCGAAGTTTTGTACGAAGCATCCCCTCTTGAGGGCGGAGAGGCTGTAACGCCGGAATCTTTGAAAGAAACGGCAAGAAGCTTGGAGAAAAGGATCGATGAGCTCGGAATAGTTGAGCCAGAGATTACGACTGAAGGCACGAACCGGATTCGTTTGCGTTTGGCAGGCGTGGAGGACGAGAATGAAGTACGCGAGATTCTCGCTAAACCAATCAATCTGACATTCCGCGGTCCAGACGGCAAAATTGAACTAGACGGCAGTGATTTTAAGCCAAACGGCGCAGGTATCGGCTATGATAATCTAAGCAAGCCGTTTGTTACCATTGAGCTTAAGGACGGCAAAAAGTTTGAAGAGATTACCACTCGTTTGACAGGCCAATATCTGGCTATTTATCTCGATGATAAAGAATTGTCTAAACCTTCCGTTAACTTTCCTATATCTGGCGGATCTGCGCAGATTTCAGGGAATTACACAGTAGATGAAGCCAATGAATTGGCTGATATGATCAACCTTGGCGCACTTCCGCTCAAGCTTACTGAAAAGTATACTCAAAGCGTAGGCGCTAAGCTCGGACTTGCTTCCTTGAAGGATACCGTTGAGGCAGGCATTATTGGTACGGTTATCATATTGGTATTCCTGCTTATTCTGTTCCGTATTCCTGGTGTTGTTGCAGGTATCACGGTCATTACGTATACGTGGCTCTTGCTCGTTGTTTTCAATTTAATGAATGCGACTTTAACGCTGCCAGGTATCGCAGCCTTTGTGCTGGGGATCGGGATGGCTGTCGATGCCAATATCATTATGTATGAGCGGATTAAGGAAGAAATCCGCAGCGGCAAAAGCTTGCTATCCTCGCTTAAAGCGGGCTCGAAAAACTCGTTCCGTACTATTATGGATGCGAATATCACAAATATCATCTCAAGCGCAGTGCTTTATTTCATCGGAAATGGCGCCATTCGCGGCTTTGCATTAACGATGATCTTCAGTATTCTTGTCAGCATGCTGACGAATATTTTCTTGTCCCGGTTTTTGATCATGCTGCTTATCAAGAGCAATCTATTTACCAAACCAAGCTATTATGGTGTGAAGGAGGCAGAAATCCGTGAACTTTAATACAAAGATTCGATACGATTTTATTGGGAACCGCAACAAGTTCTTTCTGTTCTCAATCACGTTGACTATAGTAGGGATCTTGTCGTTGCTTTTCTTTAGCCTGAATTTCGGTGTCGATTTCAAGGCGGGAACAAACATGGATATATTGGTCGGCAAGGCGGCTAACCAGCAGGATGCCAAAGAGATTCTAGTGAAAGCTGGAATTGAAGGCATTATGCCTACCGTAGGCGGTACGGATAATGATCGCGTTTCTGCCCGTTTCGATGAAGTTCTTACACAAGCCAAGATTGTTGAAATTCAAGAAGGCTTTAAAGCCAAATACGGCGATCAGGTTTCTTCGGAGGTTAACGTCGTATCTCCAGACATGGCGCAGGAACTTGGCATTAAGACAATCTGGGCGATTCTGATCGCGAGTGTCGCCATTATGATTTATGTTATGATTCGATTCGAATGGCGTTTTGCCCTTGCTGCGAATATCGCAATTCTGTATGACGCGTTTGTGGTGGTTGCCCTGTTCTCTATCTTCCGTCTGGAGGTAGACCTTCCGTTCATCGCGGCCGTTCTTACGACAATTGGGTATTCCATTAATGATAAGATCGTTATTTTTGACCGTATTCGGGAGAACCTGCGGTTCGGACAATACAAAAACCGTGAGCAGCTTTCTGAAATGGTAAACGCAAGTATTTGGCAAACGATGGCAAGAAATGTTTACACGGTTTTGGCCGTTCTCGTTGTTGCCGTTTGTTTGTTTATCTTCGGAAGCGAGTCCATCAAGCTGTTTGCGCTAGCAAAAATTATCGGTCTTACCAGCGGTGCGTATTCATCGATCTGTATTGCAAGCCCGCTCTGGCTTCTGCTCAAAGGTAAACAAAAACCGAAGACAGTCGCTAAGACAACGGCTTAATTCTAAGTTCGCACATGCTCACGAAGCAGGTTTTGCTCCGCAAAACCTAAGCATATGCTCACGAAGCAGGTTTTGCTCCGCAAAACCTAAGCATATGCTCACGAAGCAGGTTTTGCTCCGCAAAACCTTTTAGGAGGTAAAAATGTCAACCACACAGCGATATGCAAAAGCAGAGTCCGCAAGCTGGGCCGGCTTATGGGGAAACATGCTGCTGGCTCTATTTAAAGGCGTGATAGGTTGGTTGTCAGGTAGCAAGGCGTTGCTTGCAGATGCATTCCGGTCGGCTGCCGAAGTAGCAGCGGGCATTGCCGCAATATCCGGATTGCGAATAAGCAGACAGCAGAAGCTGGTTCAATCTAGTTCCACGGCGGAAATAGATGATTTAAGAGGAGAGGCGGCGACAACGATTCTGTTGTCAGTCGTCCTTCTCATCATAGGGCTCGAGATTGGCATTTCGGCAATTCGCGATATTGCTGACGGCGTGCCGTCAGCGCCTCATTGGAGCGCAACTGCAGCGATTGTTATATCATTAATCGTACAGCAGCTTTTCTCACCGGAAAAGGATCGGATGATGGGGCTTTATTGCTCCTCAGCGGCCTTGCTTGGGGCAAGCGGCGCGATTATTGGGAAAATGCTCTCGATACCTGCCCTTTATTATTTTGATCCGGCCGCAGCGATTGTTATTGCGGTTATTGTTGTCATGAACGGTTATAAGATGGCGACCGTATTCATCCGCAAAGACAGCGAAGCTGCGGATTTGGACGAAAATCCGGATGAGCTTATGCAGCTGGTGCAGCGGGTAGAAGGCGTCATTACGGTGCAGTCCATGAGGGCTAAGGAACATGGACATTATGTCATAGCCGATATGGTTATTAGCGTAAATCCGCGCATATCGGTGCTTGAAGGCCAAGAAATTGCGAAAAGAGTAAAGCAGCTTGTCATGAAACGTTTTATTCATGTGACAGACGTATCGATTTATGTTGAGCCTTATGATCCTGGTTATCCATACAAGTCCAATCATGATCCGAATCAGGAGCAGATGCCGACACTGCTGCAATAAGCAAAACCAAACAGCAGAGGAGGGGAAAGCAGCATGATTCAGCGGAAAACAAGGTGGGCACTTGCTCCATGGTCTGTAACCGACGAAGAAAATGCCAAAAAGCTGGCTTCGCATCTTAGTTTGCCCCCGCTAGTAGCCAAGCTACTAGTTAAGCGAGGCTTTGATGAATTAGGAACGGCAGAGCGTTTTCTTCGAGGAGGTGTCGAGCATTTTCATGATCCGTATTTATTGAGGGGCATGAAAGAGGCAGTCGAGAGAATCAGGCAGGCTGCAGCCCATAACGAGAAAATACGAATTTATGGCGATTATGACGCTGACGGCGTGTCGAGCACTTCCTTGCTTGTGCATTTGTTCCGTGCCTTGAATTATGAATTTGATTATTACATTCCGCATCGTGCATTAGAAGGATACGGTCTGAATAAAAAGGCTATTAAACTTGCTGCGGATGAAGGCGTCCGATTGATCGTAACCGTCGATACCGGCATCAGTGCTGTCGATGAAATCGCTTATGCGGCGGAGCTCGGCATCGATGTCGTGGTGACTGACCACCATGAGCCACCGGAGCAAATTCCGAACGCCTGCGCGGTCGTGAATCCGAAGCAAGAAAATTGTGAGTATCCGTTCAAAGGGCTGGCCGGCGTCGGTGTAGCGTTTAAACTGGCACATGCTTTGCTGGAGCGGCCGCCGCTTGAATGGGCGGATATTGCCAGCTTAGGCACGATAGCAGATTTGATGCCGCTGAAGGATGAGAACCGAATATTGGTCCGATATGGATTGGAGCGTTTGAGGAGCCAGCCTAGCGTGGGCTTCCGAGCCTTGGCGGAAGCGGGCGGTATCGAGCTTGAAGCGATAACCTCAACGGGTGTCGCGTTCGGCATGGCACCGCGGATCAATGCAGCCGGTAGGCTGGATCATGCGAAGCGGGCCGTAGAGCTGCTTACGACAGAAGAGTATGACAATGCGATACTTGCCGCTATCAGCTTGGATAGCTTGAACAAAGAGCGGCAGCGTGTCGTAGAGAGCATTGTGAAGGAAGCGGAGCAGCTCTGGCAAATGAAAACAGCGGAGGCTGAAGCTGCCGGCATTGCCTCACCGCCAGTCATCGTGCTTGCAGGAGAAGGCTGGAATGTTGGTGTAATCGGCATCGTAGCCTCCAAGCTATTGGAACGTAATTATAAACCCGTTATTATTTTGGGGATAGATGAACAGACGGGGATGTGTAAGGGGTCTGCACGCTCAATAGAGGGCTTTGATCTCCATGCGGCCCTTACAGCATGCGACGAGCTGCTCGATCATTACGGAGGCCATCAGGCCGCTGCCGGAATGAGCCTGCATCGCGATCGGTTGCAAGAGCTCGAGCAGCGCCTAGGCAAGCTGGCGTCGGAGTGGCTCAGCGCGGATGATTGGATACCCAAAACAGCCGTCGATCTGATGTGCTCCGTGAACGAGGCAACTCTCGAAACGATTGCCGAGCTATCGCAGCTCGAGCCATTCGGGATGGGGAACCCTTCACCAAGACTTCTCTTTCAAGGCGCTGAGCTTGCCGATCGGCGCACGATTGGCAAGGATTCCAAACATCTGAAGCTATCGCTTGGGAGCGGGCGTCCCTTGCTCGACGGAATCGGGTTCAGCATGGGTATGCTGGCAGAGGGACTGCGTCCCGGAAGCAAAGTCGATGTGATCGGCGAGCTGTCGATCAATGAATGGAACGGGCAGCGAAAGCCGCAGCTGCAATTGCATGATATGCATTTCGACCCCACTGTGGCAATGTTCCCTGAACGTGAGGATTTCGGCAAGGTATATCAGCAGTTGAAGCAGCTTGGCCAAGCCAAGCTATCGGGTCTAAATGAACGAATCGCTAAGCAAAGCGGATTATCATTGGTTACCATAGAGCTGATGCTTGACGTATTCGAGGAGCTGGCGTTTATTGAGCGCAGCAACGGTATGATGACCGCTGCAAGCTCACCGCAGAAACGGGACCTGGCAACCTCGGAGCGTTATCGCTCGGCCAAAGAACAGTATGAAGCATCACGAATGTCCGTAGCCGGTCATTAACACTAAAGAATAGTTTGAAAAGGAAAGGGTTGACCTCTCGTGTCCAACACAACATACAACTTCAAAGATTACATTCGGGTAATTCCTGATTTCCCACAGCCGGGCATTAGGTTCAAAGATATTACGACGCTACTGAAGGACGGAGGGGCTTATCGCGCAGCGATTGAAGAAATGCGAGCTGCCATTGCACATATGAAAATCGATGTCATTGCCGGTCCGGAAGCACGCGGATTCGTTGTCGGTGCTCCACTAGCGGTTGCGCTCGGCGTGGGCTTTGCTCCTATCCGCAAGAGCGGCAAGCTGCCAGGCGAAACCATTACAGCAAGCTATGACTTGGAATATGGCAATGATCAGCTTGCTATGCACAAGGACGCGATTTCACCGGGACAGCGCGTTCTCATCGCGGATGATTTGCTTGCGACAGGCGGAACGATCGCGACTTCGATCAATCTGGTTCGGCAGCTTGGCGGGGAAGTCATTGGGGCCGCGTTCCTGATCGAGCTTGCTTACCTAACCGGGCGCGAAAAGCTAGACGGGATTGACGTTTTCTCACTCATGACCTACGAATAAATGACATAGCGAAGCTAGTCTATACTTGCACCGCCTGTTGCTTCTACCGCTTATTGCGGTAAGCCCAGGCGGTTTTATTTTATTAATGAAGCTCTTCGGTAGTTGACGCGGTGCTGCTATTACAGGCATAATATTATAAAAACTCGGAAAACGCATGAATGGGATCCGCCAGGAGTGTAATCAGAAAGGGACGTTTCATGGGCATTGAGCATTTACTCGAGAAGGCATCCGCCTATATGAAAGAGCAGGACCTTATACGCATCCAGGAAGCCTATGACTTTGCGGAGCAAGCCCATCACGGACAAGTGCGGAAGTCGGGAGAGCCTTATATCCTGCATCCCGTAGCGGTTGCGGATATTCTTGTTGATATGCAAATGGACGTGCTGTCTATTATTGCGGCATTGCTTCATGACGTCGTGGAGGACACGACTGTAGATTTGCAGACGGTTCGCGCGAAATTTGGCGAAACCTGCGCGATGCTGGTAGACGGCCTGACTAAGCTTGAAAAAATTCAATTTCGTTCAAAGGAAGAACAGCAGAACGAAAATTATCGCAAAATGTTTGTCGCTATGGCGCAGGACATCCGCGTCATTCTTATAAAACTAGCAGATCGCCTGCATAATATGCGCACGCTTAAATTCCAGTCAGAGGAAGCACAGCGCCGGATTGCCTATGAGACGCTTGAAATTTTTTGTCCTATTGCCCACCGTTTGGGTATTTCGGCGATCAAATGGGAGATGGAGGACATTGCGCTCCGCTATTTGAATCCGCAGCAATATTACCGCATTGCCAATCTCATGAAGAAGAAGCGCGCGGAGCGAGAGCAGTTCATCGATGACGTTATCGGCCGCATTACGGAGAAGCTTGAAGAGATGGGCATTGAAGGCGATATCTCTGGAAGGCCCAAGCATCTGTATAGCATTTACAAAAAAATGACCGACCGCAACAAACAGTTTACTGAAATATACGACCTGCTTGCGATTCGGATTATCGTAGATAATATTAAAGATTGTTATGCGACGCTTGGCATTATTCATACGCTTTGGAAGCCGATGCCTGGCCGCTTTAAGGATTACATCGCCATGCCGAAGGCGAATATGTACCAATCGCTGCACACGACCGTTATCGGACCTAATGGAGAGCCTACCGAGGTGCAGATTCGCACATGGGAGATGCATCGTACATCGGAATACGGGATCGCGGCGCATTGGGCCTACAAGGAAGGCTCGCTCGTTCCGGGCGGCAACTTCGAGGACAAAATGTCCTGGTTCCGCGAAATTTTGGAGCTGCAGCATGAGGCTCGCGACGCATCCGAGTTCATGGAATCGCTCAAAATGGACTTTTTTGCCGATTTGGTATTTGTATTTACGCCAAGCGGTGAGGTCATTGAGCTCCCTGCCGGCTCCGTCCCGCTTGACTTCGCTTATCGTATCCATACCGAGGTTGGGAACCGGACAATTGGCGCGAAGCTGAACGGCCGCATCGTCCCGCTTGACCATAAGCTGAAGACGGGAGATATCGTTGAGATTCTGACGTCGAAGCATTCATACGGACCAAGCCAGGACTGGGTCAAAATCGCACAGTCCTCGCATGCCCGCAGCAAAATTCGGCAATGGTTCAAGAAGGAGCGACGCGAGGAAAACGTCACGAAGGGCAAGGACTTGCTTGAACGAGAGCTGAAACGCCTAGGTCTAGAACCGTCAGCATGGCTTCAGGACGACAAGCTGCTGGAGGCGGCATCGAAATTTGCTTTCCATGACATTGAAGACATGATGTCTGCCATCGGCTTCGGAGGGATTACGGCTGCGCAAATTTGCACGAAGCTGACGGAGAAAATGCGCAGGGAAGCCGAGCTTGCCAATCAATTGGAGCTAACGAGCGAGGTTAAGGAAATTAAATCGCCTGGAAACCGGAAGCCTAGGATGAACCAAGGTGTAACGGTAAAGGGCATCGACAATTTGCTTGTTCGTTTTGCCCGCTGCTGCAATCCGGTACCGGGCGATACCATTATTGGTTACATTACTCGCGGCCGCGGAGTTTCTGTGCACAGAATGGACTGTCAGAACATTCCGTTTGGCGAAGAGGGCGAGGAAGGCGACCGCGTTATCGAGGTCGAATGGGAGGATACGATTGACGCCAATTACAGCGTGGATATCGAAATCACCGGAAATGATCGCAGAGGCTTATTAAACGAAGTGCTTCAAGCTGTTTCGGAGAGTAAAACGAACATATCGGCTGTAACCGGACGTTCTGTTAAGAACATGTCGCTTATTCATATTACCGTGCTCATCCGAAATATTGAGCATCTTAACGCGGTCGTAGAAAAAATTAAACGCGTGCAGGATATTTATTCCGTTCAACGGATTATGCAATGATGATTTTGAGAAAATAGTAGTAAGCATGCGCAAGCCATATAGGAGGTTAACGGGCAGTGAAAGTCGTCGTTCAGCGCAGTAACAAAGCCAAAGTTGTCATTCAGGGCGAAATGGTTGGGGCCATCGACTTCGGTTTAGTGCTCCTAGTTGGCATCACGCATGACGATACGGAGGCAGATGTGAAGTGGATGGCGGATAAGGTCGCTCATTTGAGAATCTTCGAGGATGAATCTGGGAAGATGAATCATTCGGTTTCGAATATCGGAGGACAGCTGCTTTCCGTCTCTCAATTTACACTTTACGGCGATTGCCGCAAAGGCAGAAGGCCAAATTTTATGGCAGCGGCAAAGCCGGATCAGGCAGAGAAGCTGTATGACAGCTTTAATGAAACGCTGCGTGCCATGGGATTAACCGTGGAAACGGGGCGGTTCGGAGCGATGATGGACGTGGAGCTTGTTAACTCAGGGCCTGTCACGATAATTTTGGAAAGCGGTATGTAAGACGGCATTCGCGGGAAACAATAGACCATAAGCTCTGTAGACAGCTCGATTGTCTGGCAGAAGTCGAATGTAATATTGGAGGTATCCGCGCATGCATCAGTCACGCAAAGAGCAAGGCATTGAGAGGGTATCACGCAAGCTGCTACATCCTGACCGCAGAGAGGCTAAGATTTTCGCTGAACTTGAGGACGATATAGAAGCAGCGGAGGAATGGGCAGGCTTTCCACAGCAGCCGCGCCGTGATAACCCCAATCATTTATAACGAGCGTCAATAGCCGTCCGGATCACATGACCGGGCGGCTGCTACGTTTGAAGGAAGCAATCACAATAAAACGCTTTCGAAATTGTAATATTTCTGTAATCAATCTCTAACTTTGTTTTAACATCATTGGCCTATAATAGACCTCGACCCCCTTTTTAAAAATATATTTTACTTTTGGACCTACAAACACATTTTGTAGGTTTTTTTCTGCCCATTAACGGAAAGCCTGTCGGTAATACATCTCGATCTTGACTTTAACTGCTGCTGGAGGTAAAATTAATCCTCAGTATAGATAAGTGATTCATGGATGGGACAAAGTAATTCTACGCGCTGTATCCAGAGAGGGACGCCAGTTGGCTGCAAGGGTCCTTATATCGGCAGAATGAACAGACTTCCCGGAGAACAGACGGTGAACAGTGTGCATGAAGCAAGCAACAGGCTTGGTGATAGGCACTCATTAGCTGGACTGCGGATGACGGACGTTAACCGTCTTGGAGCGGGCTGCTGCATAGGATGCAGGCTCGGAATGTGGGTGGTACCACGGGAGATACACTCTCGTCCCTTACGGCGCAAGCTGTTAGGAACGGGAGTTTTTTGCGTCTTGCGACGGCTTTGAAATTGATTATGGGGTCAGGAGGTTTTAGTTATGGCATTTCAAAAAATGCCGGGCACGCAGGATATTTTGCCCGGAGCCGTAGAGAGATGGCAGTATGTAGAGCAAAAGGCACGTGATATTTGCCAGCGCTACAACTTTCGCGAAGTTCGCACACCTATCTTTGAGTCCACGGAGCTATTTCAGCGCGGAGTAGGAGAGACAACGGATATCGTTGAGAAAGAAATGTACACGTTCACTGACCGCGGTAATCGCAGCCTAACGCTGCGTCCAGAAGGCACGGCTGGCGTTGTGCGTTCTTATGTCGAGAACAAGCTGTACGGCGAGCCAGACGTGTCTAAGCTCTATTATATCGGTCCCATGTTCAGGTATGAGCGTCCGCAGGCTGGACGATACCGCCAGCTGCACCAATTCGGCGTCGAGGCTCTAGGTTCAGTCGATCCTGCCATTGATGCTGAAGTAATCGCACTCGGTTACACCTTCTATACGGAGGTTGGCTTAAAAGGCGTACGCGTCGAAATCAACTCGGTTGGGACGCCGGCCGTGCGCGCTGTTTTCCGTGAACGCTTGCTTGCTTTCCTTGAGCCGAAGCGCGTACTGCTTTGCAAGGACTGTCAGTCACGCATGGACCGAAATCCGCTGCGCGTACTCGATTGCAAGGTTGATCAAGAGCATTTCACCGATGCGCCTTCCATACTGGACAGCTTGGACGAGGAATGCGAGATTCACTTTAATAAAGTGAAAATATATTTGACCGATATGGGCATCCCTTTCGAAATCAACCATCGTCTCGTTCGCGGTCTGGACTACTATACCCATACAGCTTTCGAATACAAGGCTGAGGGGATCGGTACGATCGATACCGTTGGCGGAGGCGGTCGCTATAATGGTTTAGTCTCGGAGATCGGCGGTCCGGATCAGCCAGGCGTTGGACTTGGCCTAGGACTGGAGAGAACGATTCTGCTTCTTCAGCATCAAGAGACCGAATTGCCTATCTCCAGCCAAATCGACGTGTACGTCGTCGCGCTTGGCGAAGCGGCTGAGCGTGAGGTTACGAAGCTGGTTTATCAGCTGAGACAGCGAGGGATCAAAGCAGAACGCGATTATTTGGGTCGCAAGATGAAGGCTCAGATGAAGTCCGCTGACCGTTTGCAAGCTCGTTATACAGCTATTCTTGGCGATGACGAGCTGGAGAGAGGCGAGATTTCGCTTAAGGATATGGAAAAAGGCGAGCAGCGCGTAGTAGCCTTGGATAAGCTCGCCGATGAAATAATTGGTTAATGAACTACCCCTATATAATCTAACTAAATGAGGAGCTTGAAAACTATGTTGTTAAAAACACATCATTGCGGACGCTTAACGAAAGCGGACGTTGGACAAACGGTTATTCTAAACGGCTGGGTACAGCGCCGTCGCGACCTTGGCGGCGTACTCTTTATCGATTTGCGCGACCGCTCGGGTATTGTACAAACGGTATTTAACCCGGATTTCTCCGGCGATGCGCTAGCAATCGCTGACCGTGCGCGCAACGAGTTCGTGCTTGCGATTCAAGGCACGGTCGTTGAGCGTGACGCAGAAACGTATAACGCGAACCTTGCTACAGGTGAAATTGAAGTGCGAGTGACCAAAATCGAAGTTATGAATGCGGCTAAAACCCCTCCTTTCCCAATCGAGGATGGCGTAGAGGTGGATGAATCGCTTCGCTTGAAATATCGCTACCTGGACCTTCGTCGTCCAGAAATGCAAAAAACGCTGTTCCTTCGTTCGAAAGCAGCTAAGATTTTCCGTGATTTCCTTGACGGTGAAGGCTTCATCGACGTAGAAACGCCAATCCTGACCAAAAGCACGCCGGAAGGCGCGCGTGATTACTTGGTGCCGAGCCGCGTGCATGAAGGCGAATTTTTCGCTCTGCCGCAATCGCCGCAAATTTTCAAACAGCTTCTCATGGTAGGTGGGATTGAGCGTTACTACCAAATTGCCCGCTGCTTCCGCGATGAGGATCTTCGTGCGGACCGTCAACCGGAATTCACGCAAGTCGACATCGAGACTTCATTCCTTTCGCAAGATCAATTGCTTGCCATGATGGAAGAGCTGACAGCTAAGCTTCTTAAGGAAACCGTTGGCGTTGAGCTGGAGCTTCCGTTCCAACGCATTACGTATGCCGATGCGATGAACAAATACGGCTCGGATAAGCCAGATCTTCGTTTTGGCCTTGAGATTGAAGATATTACGGATATCGTATCCGGCAGCGAAGTAAAAGTATTCGCAAGCGTTGCAGCTGGCGGCGGCGTTGTTAAAGCGCTCAATGCCAAAGGCTGTGCGAGCTGGAGCCGCAAGGAGCTTGACGACCTGCAGCCGTTTGCTGCTCGCTATGGCGGCAAAGGCCTTGCCTGGATTACAGTGAAAGACGGCGAATGGCGTGGTCCAATCGTGAAATTCCTTAAGCCGGAAGAAATCGCTGCTCTAACCGAGCGTCTGCAAGTAGAGGACGGCGACTTGCTCACTTTCTCTGCTGACAAGAAAAAAGTGGTATCAGATGTTCTTGGCAACCTTCGTTCAAAACTGGGCAAAGATCTTGGCTTGATCGACGAATCCAAATTCAAATTCGCTTGGGTTGTGGATTTCCCATTGCTTGGATGGGATGAGGATGCTAAACGTTATGTAGCTGAACATCACCCGTTCACTCGTCCAAATGAAGAAGATCTTCATTTCTTCGATACAGACCCAGGCCAGATCCGGGCACAAGCCTACGATCTAGTACTGAACGGGTATGAAGTCGGCGGCGGTTCGATGCGTATTTACAAACGTGAAGTGCAAGAGCAAATGTTCAAAGCTCTGGGCTTCAGCATGGACGAAGCACAAGAAAAGTTCGGCTTCCTGCTCGATGCCTTTGAATATGGCACGCCTCCACACGGCGGTATTGCTTTCGGTTTCGACCGTCTAGTGATGCTTCTAACTGGCCGTACCAATCTGCGTGAAACGATTGCGTTCCCGAAAACGGCAAGCGCGACCGACTTGCTATGCGATGCGCCGTCCGAAGTAGAGCTTTCACAGCTTGAGCAGCTGCACATTCGCACCGTATTAAAGCCAAAACAGCCCGTAGCGGCAGCTGCAGCTCCTGCAGCCGAATCAACTGAAAAATAAGCAATCCATGCAAAGGAGGCGGCAGCCTGATGCTTCATCAATTTTCACGTACGGAGCTGGCTATTGGGCCAGAAGGACTTGCGCTAATGAAGGGGAGCACGGTTGCCGTGCTCGGCATTGGCGGAGTAGGCGGCATTGCGGCTGAAGCGCTCGCGCGTACAGGCGTAGGCCGGATTATTCTCGTCGATAAGGACGTCGTTGATATTACGAACGTGAACCGCCAGGTTCATGCGCTTATTACTACGGTTGGCCAACCGAAAGCGGAGCTTATGCGTGACCGGATTAAGCTGATCAACCCCGAGTGTGATGTCATTGCGCTGCGGATGTTTTATACAGAGGAAACGTTTGAACAGTTTTTCGAGTATCCACTCGATTACGTCGTAGATGCTTCCGATACAATTTCGTATAAGATTCATCTGATCAAGCAATGCTTGGAGCGGAAGATTCCTATTATTTCAAGCATGGGCGCAGCGAATAAAATGGACCCGACGAAATTTCAGGTTGTTGATATTTCGAAGACCCATACGGACCCGCTTGCTCGGGTTATCCGGACGAAGCTTCGCAAGGAGGGTATTAAACGCGGCGTAAAGGTTGTATTCTCAACAGAAACGCCGATTAAGCCGCGTGAGGATGTAACGAAACAAATCGTACCGGAGAATGCGCCGGAAATTCGCAAGGCGAAGCAGCCTCCCGCCAGCAATTCATTTGTTCCGCCTGTTGCGGGACTCATCATGGTCAGCGTGGTTGTCAAAGACTTGCTTGACTCTGGCGGCATTGAGGCCTAATAGCGAGCCGACAGCAAGATTAGCGCTTACGAGGATCGAAGCTTCTGCCTCTCAAACGATGAGATACTTATAGTTTCTACTAAAAGTCATGCCAAAAATAGCGGAAACGCTAGTTCTGGCATGGCTTTTTTGCATACTCATACTCTTGATGAAAACCGGGTAATGTAGCGAACAAATGTGCTTGTATGCTATGATCGACGTAACAGAGGGCAGAAGGTTGGGAAGCAGAATGGATTTATTCTCTTATCAGGAAACGGAAATGCCGCGTGCAAGGCTGCTAGCAGACCGTATGCGGCCGCAAACCTTAGATGAGTATATTGGGCAAGAACATATAGTTGGGACAGGCAAGCTGCTGCGCAGAGCCATTGAAGGGGACCAGGTATCTTCCATCTTGCTGTACGGACCGCCTGGCTGCGGCAAAACGACGCTAGCGCACATTATTTCACTGCGAACAGCGGGCGAGTTCGTAAAGCTGAACGCGGTTGATGCTTCGGTAAAGGATGTGCGGGAGGTTATCGATCAGGCTCGTACGAATAAAGCGATGTACGGCAAGAAGACGATTCTTTTTCTGGATGAGGTGCACCGCTTCAATACGGCAAGGCAGGATGCGCTGCTGCCTGCGGTTGAGCAGGGAATCATTATATTTATTGGAGCAACGACGGAGAATCCGTTTCATCATGTCAATGGCGCCTTGTTGTCGCGTTCCACGTTGTTTCAGCTGGAGGCGCTTGGCGAGGAGCATGCCTATGAAGCGATGCGAAGGGCACTCAGTGATCGCGACCGGGGTCTTGGCTTTATGGATCTGCAAGCAGATGAGGAGGCGCTTCGTCACATTGCGTCGATGGCAGGCGGCGATATTCGCAGAGCGCTGAACGCGCTTGAGCTTGCTGCGGTTACGACGCCTTCGGAGATGGACGGTTCCGTGCGATTAACGCTGGAGGTGGCGCAGGAATCCATACGCAAGCCCTCAATACGAGCAGACCTTTCCACGCAGTATGATGTGTTGTCTGCTTTCCACAAAAGTGTCAGAGGCTCAAGCGATGCGGCCCTTTTCTGGTTTTTGTATGCAGTCGAGAAGCTTGGCATGGACCCAATGACCTTCCTTCGCAGGCTGATCGTAGCTTGCAGCGAGGATATTGGCTTAGCTAACCCCCAAGCGATGATTCAAGCTGTTACGGCAATGGACGCTTACCATAAGATCGGCTGGCCGGAAGCGAAGTATAACATCTCGCAGGCTATTCTTTTTGCGGTAGAGAGCCCGAAGTCGAACGCAACGACCATTGCAATCGGCAATGCGGAGGCGGCGATGGAGAGGGCAGGCGGTGCGGAAGTGCCTTTGCATTTGCGCGACACGCACTACAAAGGCGCTCAGCAGCTTGGCCATGAAGGCTATCAATATCCGCATAATTTCCCAAACCATTACGTGAAGCAGCAATATTTGCCTAATACGCTTGGAAGCATGACCTTTTATAAGGCGACGGAGCAGGGCATGGAGGACAAAATACGGCAAAATCAGCAAAAGCGCAAATAAACCAGCATCTATCGCCTCATACAATAAAAAAAGGCTGTCCGAGATTTTCAATCCCGGGCAGCCTTTCGTATATAGGCAGGACAAATGTTTTATGCGATTGCGAACATCAGTCCATAATAACCAAAAACGGCGGTTAGAATGCCCATTAGAAAAGCAGGAATCAGCTTATTTGTACGATACATCCAAAGAAGCCCGCCTGCCATAAGCAGGGCAGCCGCAAACATAAGCAGGCTTTCCAGCTGAAGGTTGAAATGAAGCGTGAGATCAGGGCTGAAGCTGCCTTTATAAATGGTCGTGAATAATGGCGATGGCGAGACGGTTTGCAGCGTCTCCTTCACAATATGAGGGGGAGTTTGCTGACCGAGCACGCCTGTAGCGGCAAGCACGAGCAGGGCAATCAAGCTCTCCGCTCTCAACCAGCGCTTTGGATTGAAATCTGCATTGTTTTTAGCAGCCTTCTTGTAGCCAAAGCCATTGGAGTACGCAAATAAAAGCAGCGGCAGTATTAATAAATGTTTAATCAATAGCATTTGACCATACGGCAGCATCCACGCATTGACATATTCAGGTGTCGTGAAAGTCATGAGAATAATTCCGGCTAGCAAAGTCATGATTACGGCTGCAATTGCTACGGGAGAGAACCAACGCAGAAAAGCAGGCCAATTTGCGTTATCCTTTGCAAACCAGCTGACAACGAATAAGATGCCGATCCACACGCTTACAGCTAGGAAATGGGACGAGTGAGTAATCAAGCCTCTAAAGCCGTATAGCGACGAAGCATGTCCCGCATAGCCTAGCCATACGATCAGCAAAAAGGTGACAAACAAAGCAACCTTGGGCATATGCTTATCGTTGCGAAATGCTTTTAGCCCAAGAAGCAAAGCTAGCCCTGCTGAACCTATGGCCGTCCACAGCCAAGCTTTTCCTGTATTGATATCTAGCAGGATGCTTTTGAGAATGGAGCCGTAGGACATGTCGAAATCTTTGCCGAAAACAAGGGCGAGGTTGTGAATAGGCACATACGATAGAATCGGTATCGCTATCGCGCATGCAAGCAGCAAGCCATTCGGCACTTGAATGGATGGCCTTTTATTCTCCGGTACAAGCTTAAGCAGCAATGATCCTGTTAGAATGGCGAAGCAAACATAAAGAAGGCCTTCGCTCACGTAAATCATTATTTCCGCCTCCGCATCAACAAGACGAGTGCCGCAACAACTATAATCGCACCAATGATGATGGCAGGCGTATAGTTCGTATCATCGCTGGCTGCTCCTGAGGGATTATTATCGCTCCCTGCGTTAGTGCTTGGATCCGTTTCGCTAGACGGCGAAGGTGACGGCGTGGCAGTCTCAGCAGTCGCCGTAGGCTCGGGAGATGGAGCTTCTGTCACAACAGGAGCATCAAGCGTAAAGGCGTAGTCGCCTTCGACCGAATGTCCGTCAGCGCCAATGATGACCCATTTCACCGTGTAAATGCCATTGGGAAGCGTATCCGGCAAGCCTCCGCTCATCTTCATTCCGTCAACCTCTACCTTGTCCTTTTCTATTTCCTCGCCAGCTGCGTTTAACAGCTTGAAATTGCTAAGCTTCTCGATTTTTGTATTATAGGTCAGTTCTATACGCTCTGGAAGGACGTTGACTGTCGCATCCTGCGCAGGCACAGCCTCCTCAAGTTTTGAATGGGCCAAAGCAACGCTCGGGAGAAGCCATAGTGCGGCTAAGCAAATCAGTAATATTCGTTTCATTTGTAAACCTCCTACATAATTTAATGACACGTCTGACTGACAGACTGATTGCATTATAACAGATTTCGCCAAGCGTCAGCCCGGCACTTCATGATCAATTCGTAACGGCTTTATGAACATTTGTTGAAGGGCCAACCAAGCACCGCATAAATATCCGAAGAATAGCTAGAAAACTGCGTATATTGGATAGCCTCTGCCGAATAGAAATAACTACGGTCTTGAGATTGGATTATCCTCCGGTTATACCGCATGACACGGCGGCTCAGCAACAAGAGATGCTCTCACATTACACAAAGATCGCCGTATCTTTGTTCCCAAAGGAGGTGCACCTGCTTTCGCAATGGCATGACTGTTCGCGAAGGCAGGAACTCGTTGAATGACCCGATGCCGATTAGTTTGTCCCTGATTCTTATTTTTCTGTTGGTCTTTATGAACGGTTTTTTTGTCGCTGCTGAATTCGCAATGGTGAAAGCGAGGGGCAGTCGAATGGATTTACTTGCCTCGGAAGGCCATTCCCGCGCGAAGGCTGCTGCGCGCATGACTGGAAATTTGGATGCCTATTTATCGGCTTGCAAGCTCGGCATTACGCTTGTTTCCCTTGGTCTCGGCTGGATTGGGGAGCCTGCGGTTGCAAGGGTGATCGAGCCTCTCCTTATCCAACTTGGGATACGTAGCGAAGTGGTTCTTCATAGTTTCTCTTTCCTGCTCGCATTCACCTTTATTGCGATGCTTCATCTTGTGCTTGGCCAGCTTGCACCCAAAACGATTGCTATCCGCAAAGCTGAATCAATCACACTGCTAACCGCTGCACCGCTCGTTTTTATGTATAAAA
Organism: Paenibacillus sp. 2TAB23; assembly: GCF_052115165.1. Taxonomy (NCBI): domain Bacteria; kingdom Bacillati; phylum Bacillota; class Bacilli; order Caryophanales; family Paenibacillaceae; genus Paenibacillus; species Paenibacillus sp. 2TAB23. The sequence goes on along the minus strand of NZ_JBFRGD010000009.1, from coordinate 198,438 downwards.
TCATGTACCCTTTTATTTGGATATTGAATGAAATGGCCAACCAGCTCCTTCGCAGAATGGGAATCGAGCCAGCAAGCGAGAAGGATTCAGCGCATACCGAGGACGAAATACGCATTCTGATGAAGGAAAGCCATAAAAATGGATTTATTGATAATACCGAGCTGACGCTCGTTGATAATATTTTTGATTTTACGGAAACCAATGCCAGGGAAATCATGATACCTCGAACTGAGATGATTTGCTTGAATGCCAGTCATACGATAGCGGAGAACAAAAAGCTTGCGCTAGAACAAATGCTCACACGTTATCCGGTATGCGAGAATGATAAGGATAATATTATCGGCTTTGTGCATATCAAGGATTTATTAAAGGATACGCATCAAAGTCTAAGTGATATTAGACAGATTACGAGACCCATTACAACGGTTCCCGAATCGATGCAAATTAGCACGCTGCTAAAGCTGATGCAGAAACGCAGGTCGCAAATCGCGATTCTCATCGATGAGTATGGCGGAACATCAGGCCTCGTGACGCTGGAGGATATTATGGAGGAAATCGTCGGCGAAATACAAGACGAGTTTGATGAAGAGCGCGAGCAGCTCGAGCGAATGGATGACGGTACGTATTCGGTCAGCGGGCTCATGCTGATCGAGGAGGTGAACAGCTTCTTTGGGCTAGACATCGATACGGACGATTATGACACAATCGGTGGTTGGATGTATTCTAGAATTGATCTCCCGCCTGCAAGCAATCAACTCATCCAATTCGGGAATGACGTTGAATTTATTATCGAAGAGACTGATCATTTGCGAATTTCCCGTTTGCGTATTCGGGCTATCAACGATAACGAGTACATGGGTAAACAAGTAGGTCAACAGCATGGGTGAAGTGCAGCGTGTGATTAAAAAACAAAAAAGGCTGCTTTGCACATCTGAGGATGTATGAAGCAGCCTTCTCTATTGAATCGATTATGCTTGCTTAGATAGCATGGCAGAAGCATCGATTTTTTGGACCGTTTCGATCGTTCCGCCCCCAAGACAAACGGCTTCGTCGTACAGGACGACGGCTTGCCCAGGGGTAATCGCTTTTTGAGGTTTATCAAAAACGATTCGGACATCTCCGTTTGGAAGCGCCGTAACGCTGACGCCTTGATCCGGCTGGCGATAGCGGAATTTGGCTGTGCAGCGGATGGTTTCTCCTGCTTGCAAAGGCAGCGAAATCCAGTTCATGCCGCTCGCGGTTAAACTCTCGGAATAGAGGCTCGGATGCTGCTCGCCTTGTACGACGTACAAGATATTGCGCTCCAAATCCTTGTCAGCGACGAACCACGGCTCGCCCGAGCCCGAGCCTCCGATGCCAAGTCCTTGGCGCTGACCAAGAGTGTAATACATAAGGCCGTCATGCCGGCCCTTCTTCTCGCCGCTTTGAACGTCAATCATATCGCCTGCTTGAGCGGGCAAATACCCGCTAAGAAACGTCTTGAAGTTTCGTTCTCCGATAAAGCATACACCTGTGCTGTCTTTCTTCTTCGCCGTATACAAACCGGCTTCCTCAGCTATGCGGCGAACCTCTGGTTTCGGAAGATGCCCAATCGGAAACATCGCTTTCGCAAGCTGTTTCTGATTTAATGCGCTGAGGAAGTAGGTTTGATCCTTGTTGGAATCAATGCCTCGCAGAAGCTTGGTAACGCCATCCTCCGTGCGCTCGACCTGAGCGTAATGCCCAGTAGCCAAATAGTCTGCCCCAAGTTCCATCGCGCGCTGAAGGAAATCGCCGAATTTGATTTCGCGATTGCACATGACGTCCGGATTCGGCGTGCGCCCGCGCTTGTATTCATCTAGGAAATAGCTGAATACCTTATCGAAATATTGCCGTTCAAAATTGACGGTATAATACGGGATTCCGATTTGCTCGCATACGCGGCGGACATCTTCCGAGTCCTCTTCCGCCGTGCAATGACCGAATTCATCGGTATCGTCCCAGTTTTTCATGAATATGCCGACGACGTCGTACCCTTGCTGCTTCAGCAGCAGGGCAGTGACGGAGGAATCGACGCCGCCAGACATGCCGACGACAACCCTTGTCGATGCGATTGGTTTTTCCATCATAAACACCACCTTGCTCAAATCAAACCATTATTATTGTAACATAGGAAGCAAACTTTTTCATGAAGTAGTCAAGCTTTTTGCACACGGCGCGTGTGTGATATGTTAACATATAAGTGAAATGGGAATACAGAGAATTAATAGCTGCGCATGCAGACACACGGATGAACCACTATAAAACCAACTAAAGAGGTGCCACTTTGAAAATATCGACAAAGGGCCGTTACGGCTTAACGATTATGATGGAGCTTGCAGTTAAATTTGGGGAAGGCCCAACGTCGCTCAAGAGCATAGCGGAGCGCAATCAGCTCTCCGAGCACTATTTGGAGCAATTAGTAGCACCGCTTCGCAATGCAGGACTTGTGAAAAGTATTCGCGGCGCATACGGCGGCTATATCCTATCGAAGGATCCAGAAACCATTACTTCCGGCGATATCATTCGCATACTTGAGGGCCCTATTTCACCGGTAGACTTTACGGAAGAGGATGACCCTGCGAAACGCCAGCTTTGGCTCAGAATACGAGACAGTATCGCTGATGTGCTTGACTCAACGACGCTCGCGGATCTCATTAATTTCGAAGACGCGGGTAAACCTGACAGCTATATGTTCTATATCTAAAGGAAGCGAACCTATGACAAAACATTATTTTGACCATGCCGCCACTACGCCTATGCATCCTGACGTCGCCAAAGCGATGCTTGAGGTCATGCTGGGTCCTGGCGGCAATTCGTCTAGCATGCATGCGTTTGGAAGAGCGGCCAAGCACCATCTCAACCGGTCGCGCGATATAGTCTCGGCAGCGATCGGCTGCAAGCCGGGAGAGCTGCTGTTCACCTCAGGCGGGACGGAGAGCGATAATGCGGCGATTATCGGAGCAGCCAGAGCACAGCGCAAACGCGGGAGAACACATCTCATTACTTCTGCAGGCGAGCATCACGCCGTACTTCATACGTGCGAGTGGCTGGCTAAGGAAGAAGGGTTCACTCTAACGGTGCTTCCTGTCGACTCGGTAGGGTGCACATCACCAGAGATCGTTCAAGCGGCTATTACACCAGAGACTGCCCTTATTAGCATTATGCATGGCAACAACGAAGTAGGAACGATTCAGCCCATAGAAGAAATCGGACGAATGGCGAAAGCTGCGGGCGTGATCTTCCATGTGGATGCCGTACAGACATTATGCTGGTTCGATTACCAGCTCGATGAGCTGCCGATCGACCTCATGAGCTTCTCTTCCCATAAGATCAACGGCCCTCAAGGCGTTGGCGCACTATATATCGCTTCAGGCACTCCGCTTGAACCTCTCCAGCATGGTGGATCACAAGAAAGAAAACGCCGGGCTGGCACCGAAAACATTGCAGGAATCGTTGGATTTGCAGCAGCAGTTGACATTTGTGTGAACGAGAGAAAAAATAAGCAACCTTTTATGGACAAGCTTCGTAAGAGATGGATAGAACTGCTTCATGAGCATGCTGGCGTACCCGTCTTGGTTAATGGAAGCGGGGAGGACTATTTGCCGCATATCGTAAATGTCAGCTTTATCGGAGTCGATACGGAGACGATGCTGATGAATTTGGATATGGAAGGCATTGCTGCAGCAAGCGGCTCCGCTTGCACTTCTGGCGCGCTTGAGCGATCACATGTACTAAGAGCCATGGAGCTGTCTGCGGAGCGAATTCAATCTGCCGTAAGATTTAGCTTCGGATTGGGGAATACTTTGGAGGAATTAGAAGATGCCGCACAGAAGATCGGATTAATCGTGAGGCGTATTCGTAATAACTACTAGGAGGACTCCGCTTAAGCGTGATTAAACTTCAACGGCTTATTGGACTTCCCGTAATCGTCATTCATTCGGGTAAGCTGGTTGGCACCGTCAAGGATGCTTGGTTTGATGAGCACTGGCAGCTAAAGGGGCTCATTCTTGATTGTCCCAAATGGTTTGCTACTACTGCTAAAATCGTGGAGTGGTCTCACGTGCTCACGTGCGGCGAGGACACCGTCATTATAGCAGATGAAGCGTCGATCTTTCGGATGAAGTCGAAGCAATTGCTGCGTTCCTTTTACACCGGATTAGTGAAATTAAAGGATTTGCCCGTCGTAACGGTTAGCGGTATTCAACTTGGCCGTGTGTCGGATGTTTATTTTTACCCAAAAGAGGGTACACAAATAGTAGGCTACGAGCTTACGGACGGTTTTGTTTCGGATCTGATGGAAGGGCGCAAATGGCTGAGAGCGCCGAGTGATCCGGATAGCGTATTACTCGGGGAAGACGCGATTATTGTTCCTGCTGTCAGTGAAGCGGAATTGGAGCCTGTCGCAGCTTCCAATTTCAGAGGATAGGGAGAAATGAAAGATGATGAGATGTCCGAATTGTAACTCGAAAGATATCGGAAAGATCGGTTCCCACCAGTTTTATTGTTGGGGCTGCTTTATAGAACTGACGGTAAACGGAGAGAAAATGTCGGTTTACCAAGTAGAAGAGGATGGTACGTTAAGCTCGCTTGACGACTTATTCTTTGAAGAGGAAATGACTCAGATTCACGTCAATTGACGTGCTTCTTCATAACAATGACTTTGAAGAGACGGTCTTTGGCCGTCTTTTTTTGCTGCATACGGATGAATCGAGCCGCTTGTACATATACTGAACTAGTTCCGCTCGCCTTGCTGGAGGCAGCTGGAAAACGAAGGTTCGGGGGTGAGGACGGTGGAACGCTTTACAAAGAACCGTCTGTTTGTTTGGCTGATTTATTTGATATTAGGTTTGATATCCATTTACTTATTGCTGCTGATCAAGCCGCTTATCGTGAGCATATACATCTTTTTGAAGGCTGTTTTTGCACCTTTTATTATAGCGATGATTATTTCCTACGTGCTTAATCCAATCGTGACGATCCTGCATGAGAGGAAGGTGCCTCGGACGATTGCGGTGCTGCTCATTTATGCGGTCTTTTGCGCAGTCATTACCGTTCTTCTGGTTAATCTGATTCCAATGTTTATCAACCAGGTTCAAGAATTGAATCGTCACGTGCCGGAGTTGTCCATGCGTGCGCAAAATATCGTGACGGACATTAACAATACATCCTTTTTGCCCGAAAGCATTCGCAGCGGTCTTAACAAATCGCTTGTCCATATTGAGAAAAAGCTGTCCGAAAGCCTATTTAATTTCGTGAATAATATCGGATCCATGGTAAATGCGATATTCATCACCTTCATTATACCGTTCCTTGCCTTCTACATATTGAAGGACTTTGACGTATTCGAGCGAACGGTCATCACTTATGTGCCCAAGTCGCATCGCAAAAACACAGTGAGGCTTCTGAAGGATATTGATACGGCATTAGGCAGCTACATAAGAGGACAGTTTTTGGTTTGCGTTATCGTCGGGGTATTGGCTTACTTTGGCTATTTGCTCATCGGAATGCCATATGCGCTTCTATTGGCGAGCATCGTTGCCATCACGAATGTCATTCCTTACTTGGGTCCTTTTTTCGGGGCTGCACCGGCATTGCTAATGGCCTCGACGGTATCCTTGAAAATGGTTATTTTAGTCGCCATTATTAATACGCTTTGCCAAATACTCGAGGGCAATGTGATTTCTCCGCAGGTTGTTGGCCGAACGCTGCACATGCACCCTTTGTCCATCATATTCGCGCTCTTAGTTGGTGGTGAAATAGCCGGCATCGTCGGGATGATATTGGCGGTCCCGATATTCGCAGCCTGCAAGGTCATTATCCAGCACATGTTCGCTTATTACGTGCGGAGAAAGATTATTTGACAGGCTGAGAGGGTGTAGCTATAATTTTAAAATAATCAAGTGTCAAAAATAAGGTGATAAAGCGTTGACGAATTGAAGTAGGCCAATGCCCGTTAACCAGAGAGAAAGCTTCTTCGCAGTGACTGCCCGCCAGTCGATTGCGTCGGTTGAGAGAGCTTTTATGACGAAGGGTGGCTGAAAGCTCTTTTCGGAGTGTGAATGAACTTCACCGGGTGGACCCGTTAACGTCTAATGAAGGCGATTGCGCAGGCTGTATGCAGCGAGCAATAACCAGGGTGGTACCGCGAATGTTTTCGTCCCTGTCAATGACAGGGGCGTTTTTTGTGTTTTATGATGAAAAGGGGGCTTATTAACATGAAAGCTAGTGAAATTCGGTCCAAATGGCTTGCTTTTTTCGAAAGCAAGGGTCATAAAATTGAACCAAGCGCGTCGCTTGTCCCGCATAACGATCCTTCACTTCTATGGATTAATGCAGGCATGGCGCCGCTTAAAGCCTATTTTGACGGACGTATCGTACCTGATAACCCGCGGATTACCAACTCGCAGAAATGCATCCGTACTAACGATATCGAGAATGTCGGCAAAACACGCAGACATCATACGTTTTTTGAAATGCTCGGCAATTTCTCAATCGGCGATTACTTCAAGGAAGAAGCGATCACATGGGCATGGGAATTTCTAACTGAGCCAAAGTGGATCGGATTTGATCCGAACCGCCTATCCGTCACGGTATATCCGGAGGATGAGGAAGCATTTGAATTCTGGAACAAAAAGATCGGTCTTCCGGAAGAGCGCATCTATAAGCTAGAAGAAAACTTTTGGGATATCGGTGAAGGCCCATGCGGACCATGTACTGAAATTTTCTACGATCGCGGCGACAAATATGGTGACCTAACGGATCCGGAATGCTGGCCAGGCGGGGAAAATGAGCGTTTCCTAGAGGTATGGAATGTCGTTTTCTCACAGTTTAACCACAATAAAGACGGCAGCTATACGCCGCTTCCAATTAAAAATATTGATACGGGAGCAGGGCTTGAGCGTTTTGCTTCCATTCTGCAGGATGTGGATTCCAACTTTGATACGGACTTGTTCCGTCCGATCATTGACCGTACCTGCACGATTGCAAAGGTAACCTACAAAACGAATGAAGAGCATGACGTAGCGCTCAAGGTAATCGCTGACCATATTCGTACGGTTGCGTTCGCAGTTGGTGACGGTGTTATGCCTTCTAATGAAGGACGCGGCTACATTATCCGCCGTTTGCTCCGCCGTGCCGTACGTTACGGTAAAACGATCGGCATCGACCGTCCGTTCCTGCATGAGCTTACTTCTGTAGTAGGTGAGGTTATGGGGGTGTACTATCCGGAGGTTGTCGAGAAACGCGAGTTTATAGAGCGTGTCATTCGTACGGAAGAAGAAAGATTCCACGAAACATTGTCCGATGGGCTCGCTATGCTGTCTGATCTAGTGGCAGCTGCCTCGAAAGCAGGAAATAAAGAGATTAACGGCGATGATGCGTTCCGTCTCTATGATACCTATGGTTTTCCTTTCGATCTGACAGAAGACTACGCTTCGGAAAACGGAATGACCGTTGACCGCGCAGGATTTGATGCAGCAATGGAGGCGCAGCGCGTTCGTGCTCGCGCAGCCCGCCAAGATACCGGCAGCATGAAGGTTCAAGGCGGACCGCTCGGCGAATTCACGATTAAAAGCGAATTTGTTGGCTATAATGAATTGGTATCTGACTCCAAAATCATTGCCATTGTTCAAGATGATTTGCTAGTCGAGAGCGCAGCGCAAGGCAGCAAGGTTCTAGTCATCTTGGACCGTACGCCATTCTATGCGGAGAGCGGCGGACAGATTGGAGACAAGGGAACCATCAAAGGCGATGGCTTTACACTCGACATCCTCGATGTCACGAAGGCGCCTCATGGACAAAGCGTACATCATGCCATTGTTACAGAGGGAACCGCTAGAAGCGGCCAAGCTGCGCAAGCGAGCGTAACAAGAGTCGTTCGGGACGATATCATTAAAAACCATACGGCAACGCATCTGCTGCATAAGGCGCTAAAAGAGGTGCTTGGCGATCATGTTAATCAAGCAGGCTCGCTGGTAGAAGCGGAGCGGCTGCGCTTTGACTTCTCACACTTTGGCAGCATTACAGCAGAGGAGCTTGTCGAAATCGAACGGCGTGTAAACGAGCAAATCTGGCTTGGCACCTCCGTTTCGATCAACATTAAATCATTGAATGAAGCGAAGGCAATGGGCGCAATGGCACTGTTTGGCGAGAAATACGGCGATGAGGTCCGGGTCGTTCAAGTGGGCAGCTATAGCTTGGAGCTATGTGGCGGATGCCATGTAGGCAATACCTCACAAATCGGGCTGTTCAAGCTGCTAAGCGAGAGCGGTATTGGTTCAGGGGTCAGAAGGATTGAAGCCGTAACAGGCAAGCATGCTTATAACTACTTGGAAGGACAGTTCGAGCTGCTCAAGCAATCGGCTACACTTCTCAAAGCGAATGCCAATGACGTTCCGAAACGGATTGAAGCGCTGTTCGGCCAAGTGAAGGAGCTTACGCGCGATAATGAATCACTGCAAGCGAAGCTTAGCCGGATCGAGGCAGGCTCGCTTGAGCAAAACGCCAAAACCGTTGATGGAATCACGGTATTATGTGCGCAAGTAAACGCGCCTTCCATGGATGCGCTTCGGGGAATTGTTGACGAATTGAAGCTGAAGCTGGAATCCAGCGTCATCGTGCTAGGCGCGATTGCAGACGGAAAAGTAAACCTAGCGGCAGCGGTTTCCGCGGATCTCATTAAGAAAGGTTTCCATGCCGGTAAAATTGTAAAAGAAGCGGCTGTTCATTGCGGCGGAAGCGGCGGAGGACGCCCAGATATGGCGCAAGCGGGCGGAAAAGATACATCAAAGCTGGATGAGGCTTTGAAACTTGCGGAAGAACTAGTTCTTAATCAAACAAATGTGATATGATATAGTTGTATATCTCATTGAAAAGCGGTTTGGAAAGCGAGGTGCTGGCGATGAGTTCCATGGACAAAACAATGAAATTTAACGTGACGGCGGAGGGGGTTGAATCTTCTCAAGACATTCTGCTATCCGTGCATGAAGCGCTTCTCGAGAAAGAGTATAATCCGATTAACCAGATCGTTGGGTATTTGCTGTCCGGAGATCCCGCGTATATTCCGCGGCACAACAACGCCAGAAGTTTAATTCGCAAAAAAGAACGAGACGAATTAATTGAAGAGCTTGTCCGGTTTTACCTAAACCATAAGAAACAATAAACAAATGAGGCAGGAGCCGGACTTGAAATGAGATTAATGGGATTGGATTATGGCGACCGCAAAATCGGTGTTGCTGTCAGCGACGCCTTTCGCTGGACCGCGCAAGGGACCGGAGTTATCGAACGCAGGAGAGACGGCAGTGAGTTTGACCAAATTGCTGCGTTAGTCAAGGAGCATGAGGTTAGCGAAATCGTAGTAGGCCTGCCGAAGAACATGAACGGTTCCATCGGTCCGCGAGGGGAAATTTGTATCGAATTTGCAGAACTGATTAAGCAGAAACTAAACATACCTGTTCACCTTTGGGATGAAAGGCTGACAACGGTAGCTGCCGAACGTACGCTCATTGAAGCGGACGTCAGCCGGAAGAAGCGAAAGCTCGTAATAGACAAAATGGCGGCAACGCTCATTTTGCAAAATTATCTCGATTCTAAAGCGAAAAGGTGAGGGTAAACATGACAAAAGAAGAAATGGAATTTGAAGAGCCGGAAATTATTTATATCCCGGATGAAGAAGGAAACGAAGAGGAATTCGAAGTCATCATGAAATTTGAGGTTGATGGTTCCGATCAGAAATATATGATGGTTGTTCCGCTTACGGGCGAGAACGAAGAGGAAGACGAGGTTTACGCTTTCCGTTACGAAGAAGAAGGCGACGATCTGAAGCTTTACACGATTGAAGACGAAGAAGAGTGGAACATGGTCGAGGAGACGTTCAACACGCTTCTAGGCGAGATGGAGGAAGAAAACTAATGTCTGGCAATGAGCATGAAGCGCCTAAGAAGCTGAATAGCCTGAGAACTGCTTTTGGCAATGAAATTGAGCTGGAAGCGGATGACGGCAGCGTAGAAGTATACGACATTAAGGCTGAATTTCAGCTAGGTGACCGTATTTATGCAGCACTTCAATCTGATCCGATGCGCGGTGAAGAAGATGTCGAGCTTTTCCGTGTTGTTCAAGTAGGCGGAGAGCCGCAGCTTGAAAACATTGAGGATGACGAGGAATGGGAAGCGGCATCGGAAGCCTATGATGATCTTTTGTTCTCGACCGACGAGCGCCCTTAACGTTCAGTAAGCGCATATGCAGTTAACGAAAGAGCGGTTTCTAACCGCTCTTTTGTTCCATGTTATGGTACAATTGTCGTTGAATACAAGCAGAAGCTGAGCTGCATATATGCGGTATCAGCCATTTCGCCTGCGCAATTCGAGAATTGAATTTCTAAGTATCATAAACCGGGGGGTCTAAGATTGGATAAGACATCACAGCAGGCTGAGCAAGGCGACCAATATTCACGTCGCGGTCCGAAGCGCAGCCGCATTACGCTATGGGTTATTTTGAGTTTGCTTGGCATTATAATCATCGGTACAGGCAGTGTCGCCCTATATATCTGGAGCAGCCTGCAGCCTACCGCGGCAGGTGAAGTGCAAAGGGTAGAAATTCCTAAAGGGACGTCTGCCAACAAGGTAGCCGATTTATTAGAGCAGCAGGGTATGATTAAAAACGCATTTATATTTAAGTACTACTTGAAGCTGAAGGATGAGGGCGGCCGGTTTCAAGCCGGTATCTATGAGCTTAACCCGGGGATGGACAACGATACGATTATCGAGAAGCTGAACGCTGGCGCCACTGTTGCAGCTGAAACGATTCGTTTTACGATACCAGAAGGGTTCACCGTTCTGCAAATCGCCGACAAGCTGGCAGAAGAGAAGCTGATTGACAGAGAAAAGTTCATTGGATTGATTGCTGCGCAGAAAAACTGGGGAGACGCTGAGGCTGTGCGCTCGATTCCAGAGAGCGATAAGCTTCATGAGCGCCTGGAAGGCTATCTGTTTCCCGAAACGTATGAGATGAAGAAGGACAGCACCGAGGAGGACATTATCAATCGGATGGTGTCTGAGCTTGACAGGAAGCTGGCAGAGCTGCCAGAAGGCTGGATGGATGTGCTCGATGAGAGAAAAATATCTTTCCATGATTTATTAACGATCGCCTCGCTCGTAGAGCGCGAAGTCGTTGTCGACGAAGAAAGAGCACTCGTCGCCGGCATCATCTACAATCGAATTGCCGATGGCATGAAGCTGCAAATCGATGCTACCGTTCAGTATTCGCTCGATAAGCCCAAGGAGCGCTTGTACGAGAAGGATCTGCTGGTAGATAGTCCATATAATACGTATAAAGTCGAAGGATTGCCTCCCGGCCCTATCGCAAGCCCAAGTCTGGCATCGATTCAAGCCGCGTTGTATCCGGAGGAAACGGAATTTTTCTTCTATGTGACGAAAAAAGACGGCAGCCAATCTCATTTGTTTGCAAAAACGTATAAAGAGCATTTAAGAAACATCGAAAAGAGTAATCAGACTGCTGGGTAAGACGTCACTTGATAATGGGATATGCAAGTGCGTTCGCTTAGAGCTTTAAGGAGGAGCAGGCATGGCGTACAAGCCAGAATTGTTAGCTACCGCCGCATCGTTAGAGGAGCTTCAAAGGCTCATTGCAGCAGGTGCGGATGCTTTCGTTATCGGCGAAGCACGCTACGGTACACGGTTAGCAGGGGAATTTACGATAAAAATGATCGCAGAGGCCGTAAAGATTGCGAGGCCTCAAGGCGTCCGCATTTATGCAGCGCTAAATAATTTAATGGATAACGAAGCGGCTGAATCTTTGAATAAGTATGTTTCAGCGCTTGCTGATGTTGGTGTCGATGCATTTGTTTTTGGCGATCCGGCAGTATTAATGGCTGCAAGGTCACATGCGCCGGGCATCGCTTTGCATTGGAATGCCGAAATGACGTCTACGAATTACGTGACAGCAAATTATTGGGGCCGCAGAGGGGCAACCCGGTATGTGCTGGCACGCGAGCTGAACATGGAGCAAGTCATTGATACAGCAGCCGCTTCTGATCTCGAGGTTCAAGTACAGGTACACGGGATGACGAACATCTATCATTCCAAACGCTCACTTGTCGGGAGCTATCTGGATCATCAAACAGAGCCTGAGCGTTTGCCGCAAAAGGATAAGGATCGCGGTCTATATGTGATGGAAGCAGAACGGCAGGATGAGCGGTATCCCATTTATGAAGACATAAATGGGACTCATATTATGAGCTCGGATGACATTTGCATGGTCGAGAATATTCATGAGCTGCTCGAAGCAGGCGTCAGCAGCTTGAAGATTGAAGGCATAATGAAATCAATGGACTATAACGAAACGGTTGTGCGCTCCTATCGGCAGGCTATTGATTCATACTTGTCCGATCCTCAGGCTTATGTATTCAACGAGGCATGGCTGGAAGCTATCCAACAGATTCAGGATCCCAATCGGGAGCTAAGCTACGGATTCTTTTATAAGGAACAGGTATATTGAGCGGGATTCGGCCGAGCTCCCTTTACTAGGTAGAACGTTGGAAACAGGCTTGCGAGGAAGTTTTGCTTAATAGATAAGCATTTATATGTTTTCACATCTAAATGTGATTATATCTCTGCGAAACGACTGCTTTTGCCACAGAGGACGGCGACAGCCGTTTACGCTTGAAATATTGGAAAGTATATGATTTCGCCAACTATCTCTATATTTCTACGCGAAACGTAAGCTTAGCCGCCAGAGGATGGCTTCAGCCGTTTACGCTTGGCGAAACTACAGGAGGTGCACAACATTGACGACTATAGAGAAAACGACTCCGCGCTATCAAGGCAAGCGGCATCGTCTTGCTAAACCAGAGCTGCTCGCTCCTGCAGGCAATCTGGAGAAGCTCAAGTTCGCCGTCCATTACGGTGCAGACGCCGTTTATATTGGCGGACAGAAATACGGCCTGCGCTCCAATGCCGACAACTTCAGCTTCGAGGAGATGAAGGAAGGCGTTGAGTTCGCCAAGCGATACGGAGCAAAGGTTTTTGTTGCGACTAATATTTATGCGCATAATGAGGATGTTGAGGGTCTTGAGGATTATTTGCGCGCTCTTGAGCACGCAGGCATCTCTGCAATCATTGCAGCAGATCCAGTCATTATCGAAACAGCGCAGCGCGTCGCTCCAAAGCTGGAGGTGCATTTGAGCACGCAGCAGTCAACGCTGAACTGGCAAGCGGTGCAGTTTTGGAAGGAAGAGGGCTTGCCACGAGTGGTGCTGGCACGTGAAACCAGCTTTAAGGATATTGCCGAAATAAAAAAACACGTTGATATTGAGATTGAAGCGTTTATTCATGGTGCGATGTGCTCCTCGTTTTCTGGCCGTTGCGTATTGTCGAATCATTTCACCGACCGGGATTCCAATCGTGGCGGATGCTGTCAATCCTGTCGATGGAAATACGATCTGTTTGTGGATGATATGCCGATGTATGCCGAAGAGGAAGACAAGTTTACAATGGGCTCGAAGGATCTTTGTATGATCGAGTATTTGCCAGAGCTGATTGAGGTAGGCGTTGACAGCTTCAAAATCGAAGGCAGAATGAAGAGCATTCATTATGTGGCAACGGTAGTGAACGTATACAGGCAAGCGATCGATGCGTACTTTGAGGATCCAGAGCATTTCGAGCTGAAGCAGGAATGGATCGAGGAAATCAACAAAGCTGCGAATCGTCCGCTTAACACTGGCTTCTTCGTGGATGAGCCTGGTGCGGAGGATCACATCTACGAGCCGGAGGAGAAAGCGGCACCGTATGACTTTGCGGGTATCGTTGTGGATTATGACCCGAAAACAAGCTTTGCTACCATTCAGCAGCGAAATCATTTCAAGGTAGGCCAGGAAGTGGAGTTTGTCGGCCCGGAGGGCACGTTCTTCAAGCAGACTGTTACGGAGATGACGGACATAGATGGTGCAGTATTGGAAGCGGCAAGGCATCCTTTGCAGCAGATTCGGATCCGTACACTTAAACCGGTTAAGCCAATGGACATGATGAGAAAGAGGCTTGGACGAAAATAAACCTATATAGCAGGACTGGAGTCTTATTTTACCAAAAAAAATAAGGCTCTTTTTTTTGTTTTCTTATTATGGATTGACAAGATAGTGTCGATATAAAATAATATATAATAAATACATATTTCGGCAAGATTCGCTAGAAGCATACGAACTATTTCAGACTTACAATATTGAAGGCGGTGTCTTTCCCAATGAAAAACGAAGAAGAACAAAAAGTGAAGAAGTCGAAGAAAACGAAGCAACAATCAGCTGTGAACGAGTCAAATGCCGGAAAATCAGAGTTTAGCATGAAAGCGCAATCAGGAATAAAGGCTATGAAGCTATCAGCGAAGGCAGCAAGAGAGTCTGTAATGACTACGAAGCTTTCGAATCCGTTAAAATCAGTAGGAACAAAGCTGTTCACGATTATTTTTGTAGGTATTATTGCATGCGTATTGACAGTAGGACTATTGGCTTATGCTCAGTCGAAGAAAATTATTGAAAGCAAGGTTTCTGATGCCAGTTTTGAGACGATCAAGCAAGTCGCGAATAACATGGACGTTATTTATAAGACGTATGAAGATCTTTCACTGCAAATTCTAATCGATAAAAGCTTCCATGAAATCGTAAGAAAAATGCTGGATAGCACCGATGATTACAATAAATTTGAAGCTTCGCGCAACCTTAGCGAAAAAATGCAATCATACGTAATGGGCAATAACACGATTATTTCATTGATGCTTCTACCCGTAAATCCAAAACTGGATGTCGTTACAGCTGGCTCAGCAAGCAGCAGCAGTGCAGAGCGCCTATTGAAAACAGCGTGGTTCTTGGAGACGGTTGAGCTGTCCGGGAAAACCAATTGGATACCTCCTCAGCCTGAGGGATTATCAAACTCAACAGGTGTGAGCACGGTCGGACTAAGCCGTCTTATCAAGGATACGACCTCAAGCGAGGCATCTTATGTACTGCTTATGGAAGTATCGGTTGACTCGATTGCTGAGCGGTACAAAGATGTTAACTTAGGCGAAGGCAGCCAGATTGCGATTCTGAATGCTGACAACACGTACATTACGAATAGCGATCCAACAATGATTGGCAAGGAAGCAAGCATCACTTTACCATCTGAAGGGGATAAGGCGATTCAGGATTCTGTAAAGATGAAGACTAAAAACAACGAAGAGGTTCTTGCGGCATACAAAACCTTTGCAACCATGAATTGGAAGCTGGTAGGTACTGTACCGGTGAAGGAGCTTGTGAAGGATGCCAAAGCGATTCAGAATATGACTTGGATCACAGTATTGATCGCTGCGATCATTGCCATTGCAATCGGCATTCTTGTCATTATGACGATTGCGCAGCCGCTTGTTAAGCTCCGCAACCTTATGAATGAAGGAGCAAGCGGCAATTTAACGGTTCGCTCGGAGATGAAGAAGCGCAGGGATGAAATCGGCGAGCTAAGCGACAGCTTCAATCTGATGATGACCCAAATAAAAGCGCTAGCCGTACAAACAACGCGTTCCGCCGAGGATGTACTTCATACAGCGTCAGAGCTAAGTGAGGCTTCGAGAAAAACAGCGATTTCTGCTAAGGAAATTGCCGTGGCAACCGAAGAGATTGCTGGCGGTGCAACTAGCCTTGCTGTTGAAGCTGAGAAGGGCACAGATTTGACAGGTAATATCGATGTTCAAATGAAAAAAGTAATTGCTGCCAACGAGGAAATGGTCCGCTCCGCGCAAGAAGTGGAAAAAGCGAGTGAGCAAGGAACGACTTACATGGGCGTGCTCATCCAAAAAACAGGCATGACGGAAGAAATGACGCGTTCAATGGTGGAGAAGGTCGATGCGCTTAAGGTAAGCACGGGCTCCATTGTGAAAATTTTGGACGTGCTGAATAACCTAACGAAGCAAACGAATATTCTTTCCTTGAATGCGACGATTGAGGCAGCCCGTGCGGGTGCAGCCGGAAAAGGCTTTATGGTCGTAGCCGATGAGATTCGCAAGCTTGCTGATCAAAGCCGTCAATCGATTGATGTAGTCGGTCAAATTACGGAGAAGATTAGAGGGGAAATCGACGAGACGGTAAATGTTTTGTCTGACGCGTATCCATTGTTCCAAGAGCAGATCGGCTCTGTGAAAGAAGCGAACCAAATCTTCTTAACGGTGTCCGGTCAAATGGGTCAGCTTGCCGAGAGACTCGATCTCGTGACGGATTCCATCGGACAGCTTGATCAGTCGCAGGCGGTGCTTGCTGATGCTATGACTAACGTAAGCGCGGTAGCGGAGGAGTCCTCGGCTACATCGGAGGAAGTAGCCTCACTGAGCTCCGAGCAGCTTAGCATAAGCGACGGCATGGTACGCTTGTCCGAGAAGCTTGATACCGTATCCCGTGAGCTGAAGGATTCACTGTCACAATTTAAGATTGATTAAATGTGAGCCTTACAAAAATTGAAGCTTTTAAGAAAGAGTTTTTGAGAAAGAGCATTTCAGGCAAATACTGCTGAATTGCTCTTTTTTGTTTTTTAGACGGATAGGAAGGTTTGAAGCGGGGTGGCTGAAGGAAACAATAGCTAATAAAAACCATATCGCAGTAAAAATCAGGACGAGAATTAAAGGGGGGTTGCGGCTTGAGGAACCGAAGACTAAAACGCATATCGCTCGCTGCACTGGCTATCAGCCTGATTATGCTCGTATATATCGGAAGACTGGCTTGGCTGCAATTAATGCCTGGGAGCGCTCCCGCAGCCGCGCTCTCGAACAAAACAAGCAGAGGCGGCTGGCAAAGGCTTTCTGTCCAGCAGCGGCAGCGCAATCTCGTGCTGGATTCCGGTCGCGGCGACTTTTATGATCGAAACGGGGCACCGTTAACAGGCGAGACCTATTCGTCTCTCGCAATGTTTCCGGTAAGAAATGATATAAGGGGAGAAGAAGCAGATTTAATCGCACTTAGCCGCATTTTGGACATCTCAAAGGAACAGCTGATGAACATGTGGGACGAAGTGCGGGAGCCCGTTTTCTGGAAAAAGGCGGGGGAGCTGCAGCCCTTGAGGCTGTCGCATGCGGAGGTAAGCAAGATTGAGCAATTAACGTTGAACGGCATTCGGGTACTGCCGTATCGCAATCGGTATTTGTCTGCTTTTCAGCCCAAGCATCTCATTGGATTTACGAGCGAGCACCCGGAGTGGCTGTTGGCCCATCAGGCTGCGGATTTGGAAGAAGGCAAACGCAAGCTGGCTGATCAGGTCGGCGGCTCAGGCTTGGAGAAATCGCTGGATAAGCTTCTGCATGGGCTTGGACCGACCTCGGTTTCTTATTTCATGGATGGACGAAATGCTCCCTTGCATGGCTTGGATGTGAGAATTACGCAGCCGAACAACCGTTATTACCCGCTGAAGGCGATGACGACAATCGATTTGCGGCTTCAAAACGAGATTGAGGAATATGTGGATGCGCATGGCCTGAAGGAGGGGGCTGTTGTCGTGCTGGATACACGGAACGCCGATATTGTGGCAATGGTATCGAGACCGCAGCTGAAGCCTGGACGATTCGCAACGGCGGATGGGACCGAGTGGGAGAATCATGCCGTAAAAGCTTTTGCGCCTGGCTCCGTTTTTAAGCTTGTAACGGAAGCTGCTGCACTTGAAGCAGGTGTTGCCAACCAGCATGAATCTTTCTACTGCAGCGGAGAATATGGCAAATACGGCTTATCCTGCTGGAAGGATGGCGGACATGGTCATGTGACGTTGCAGGAGGGATTGGCCCAATCATGCAATATTGTGTTTGCGACGATCGCTGAACGTCTGACGCCGGCTCAGTTGAAGCGCACCGCAGATGCACTGGGGATTGGGCAGCAGGCGGGCTGGCATCGTGAGCAGGCTTTTGGTCCATTCTCGGAGCCTCTGCGTTTGCTGGAGGAAGAAGAAAGCGGGCAGCTGTTTGCGGCTGCAAAGCGCTTAAGCACAGGTGGTGGGGAAGTGCAGGGGAGCGGAGAGTTGAATGAGGAGAATGGAGAGCGGGGAAGCGGGGAGCTAAGTGAGGGGAATGGAGAGCAGGGGGGCGGGAAGCTGAGAGAAGAGAATAGAGAGCGGAGAAGCGGGGAGCTAAGTGAGGGGAATGGAGAGCAAGGGGGCGGGAAGCTGAGAGAAGAGAATAGTGAGCGGAGAAGAGGAAAGCTAACTAAGGAGAATGTCGAGCAGGGAAGAGGGATGCTGAGAACGAAGAAAGTCGGGCAGGGAAGTGGAGGGCTGAGAGCTGGGAATGGCGAGAAGTATTCGGGGAAGCATAGCAGCAGCGCTTCCGATGCGGCTACCGAGCAAGCTGCGATGCTTGCTGCCGTAGACGGCGGTACGCTCGCGCAAAGCGGGCTTGGGCAGCGTGATGTAAGGATGTCGCCGCTACAAGCGGCTAATCTGATTGTAACGCTGCTGAACGACGGGCGCGTAATGGAGCCGCGCCTGCTCACGGAAATCCGCTATGCCAACGGCCAGCGGATGGTTAAGCTGCCCGCACAGCGGGCGCAAGCCCGTGGCCGGATTAAACCGGCCACGGCGCATGCGCTGCTGCGCGGCATGGCGGCGGTCGTCGACCATGGAACCGGTCGATCGATCCGCCAAGGGCTGTGGGCGGTTGCCGGCAAATCGGGCACCGCCGAAACAACGCGGGCCGGAATCGACCGCAACCATCAGTGGTTTGCGGGCTACGGCCCGGTCAAGAAGCCGCGCTACGCAATTGCTGTGCTTGTGGAAAACCAGCCGCCTGGAAGTTCGAACCAGGCGACACGACTGTTTCGCGGCGTTATGGACATCGCCGCCCGTTTATCTTCCACTGTTGAGTAGTATCGTTTATCTTGCATGGTTGAGTAGTATAAACGGCTTCGACGTCCTCTGCAAGAGGAGGGTATCCGTTTCTCGTAGAAATAGAAGAATACTTTATCATGTGTAACTAAAGTCTTATATTTTGACAAAGGGGATATTCCATCATCAAATGACTGTCTTATGGGACAGCTCCTTCCTTATGTTCACCTATCGAAATAATAATCCCGTTCCACCCTGCTGATGCGCAGAGCAAAGCTTTGGTACCATTCGCTCTTTCCTCTTTGCTGGGCAACCTGATGTGCGGCGTTGTCCTTCCATGCTTTAATGGAATCAAGTGACGCCCAGTACGATACGGTAATGCCTAGTGCTTCATCGCGTGCGGACTCGATACCCAAGTAACCGGTCTGCTGCGAAGCGAGCTCGACCATTTTGTCGGCCATAAGCCCATATCCTTTATCACCCTCGGTACGCTCGGAAGCAAAGATCACCGCATAATAAGGCGGCGTTGGCAATTTTGCAATGACGCTCATCTGATATTCCTCCTTATAAATAAATAACGATAACAATCTCGTTAGAAATGAAAACGAAGCCATGCTTCAGCAGAAAGCTCTTCATCCTGCTAAGGCATGACTTCAATTATTAAAGCGGACTAAACCTTTTTTGTCGGGTCCTCTTGTTTATCCAGTTTGTCGATACCGGGATTTGTCGGAGGTGTATCGAATTCCCCCAGCGGAGCACGAATCCAGCGATGGAAATAGCCTTGGTCATACAGCGCTTTAATCAGGATCATGAGGATCGGTGCAAGAATGACGCCGGCAATACCGAATAACGAAAGGGATACGATCATGAAAGCCAGCATCGTGAAGGCGGACACGCCTAAGGAGTCGCCCGTAATTTTGGGTTCAAGAATTTGGCGAGTCAGCACCACGACCAGGAATAGCGCCGATAGCCATATAGCCAGCGAAATTTTGCCGACGATGATCAAATAGATGATCCAAGGAATGAAGATCGTACCAACGCCAAGCAGCGGCAAAATATCGAAAATCGCGGATACCACTGCGATGACGAATGCATTGTCGACTTGGAGCAGCAGCAGTGCGGCCAAGATGACGACAAACGTGATGCCGATCATTTTGGCTTGCGCTTTGATGTAGAGCGCAATGCCTTTGAATACATTGTTGCGAAGGAAAAAGAAAGCAGATTTAAACGTATTTGGTGTTTTTTCCTCGGCAGTCTGCTTCCATGTCGTAATTTCGATGCTTAAGAAATAAGCTAATATAATCCCCACCACAAAATTGAATATGAAGGTGGAGAATGAAGAGACATAACCGACTACGCTGCGGAGCACGGTTTGTCCGAATTTCGCTAAGGTAGAGGACGCTCCTTCAATTAAATCTTTGGACCGCTGTACCAGATCGAGATCTGCTGTCGTTGTGCCGAAACGCTGCTGAAGCTCAACGGTAATGTTGGCGATTTGGCCAGCGAGAACTTTTTGATATTTGGGAAAATCATTGACAAGCTGGGTGCCTTGCTTCGTTAGCAGGTATGCTGCGCCCGAGAAGGCGGCTAGAATGATCAGGGTGAACACGAGTACAGATATGCCGGAGGCAATGGATTTCTTCATCCCCAGCTTGTTCAGCCGCCTTGCCAGCGGTTCAATGCACAAGAAAATAACGAAGGAGAAGAAAATGGGTGTGGCGATTCGGTACAAATAACTGAAAGAGTACATAATTAAGTAAACAGTGAGAGCGATGAGGGCGATGTCGAAAGCGGTTCGCCAATACTTTTTGTAAAAGGGCAACATAAGGGGAACTCCTTCTTTTTCCATATTCATATTTCCATAAAGATTGTACTATAGTTTTTAAAAAGATGCCTATTTTTTATTGCATTATGCTACAATTAAAGCTACTGTTGTTGTTTTGTACCGCTATTCATTCGTCGACTAAATCATATAACGGTGGGGAAAACAAAATGGAAAATTTGCTGTTATGGGGATTATACGTTGCAACCTTCTATGCGTTTCTTCCTGGACTAATTAGCCGTACATTTGGCTTTCGAGTTTTTAAGAAGGGTCTTGTAGAGAAAGAGATAGCCTTAACCTTCGATGACGGTCCAGACCCGGTTTACACGGCTCAGCTTCTCGACCTGCTTGCCCGTTACAATGCGAAGGCGACGTTTTTTATTGTGGGGTCGCACGCTGAAGGCCAGGAGCATCTGCTGCGTCGAATGAAGGATGAAGGGCATAATCTAGGTGTTCACAACTATGTGCACAAATCGAATTGGCTCATGCGTCCACGAACAGTGAAACGCCAGATTGAACGCACGCTAGACATTATCGAGCATGCGACAGGATCGCGTTCGGCTTATTATCGGCCGCCATGGGGAATCGTAAACGTATTCGACTATGCGAAATTCGGACATCTCCAAATCATATTATGGTCTGCCATGTTTGGAGATTGGCGCATGCGGCTCGGCTCTGAGCGGCTTAAGAAACGGATGATGAAGAAGCTTAAGCCAGGTGAGGTATTGCTGCTGCATGATTGCGGAATGACCTTCGGAGCAGACAAGGAAGCGCCCCTCAACATGCTTATTGCACTGGAAGGCTATTTGGAAGAAGGCGTGAAGCGAGGCTACCGATTCATAGCGATTGATGAAATGATCAAGCTGACAGAAGCAGCCAAATCGATGCATAGGTCTGTATGGAAAAAGGTGCTGGTTTCGCTTTGGCTGACGTGGGAGAGACTCTTCCACTTCCTATTCCGGCTTAAGACGGTTGGCAATGAAGCGGATGCCGCTTTTCACTACCGGGTTATTACTTACAATGGCGAGGATATCGCGTTCGCCGAGGGTGGGAATGTCGTCAAGGGAGACCGAGTAGCGGAGCTGCATTTCGATAACAAAATGCTCTCGAGTATCGCAGCAACGTCCAAATCGCCAGTTGCAACCGGCATTCGTATGCTCAGAGAGGTTGAACAAGCGCTTCCATTGCTTGCCAACCAGCTTGCCGCCGATTCGGATGCCAAGGATATTAAAGCGGTATATGGCGTGACGATGATTCATCGCGGTGCGGATCGCCTAGGCTTTGAGATCTTTCAACTGCCGGAGGGATTGTTCGCCAAATCCACGCGCGTTTACCTTCGCATATTGATTAAGGTGCTTACCAATACGAAGAAAACAGTCAAAAGCAATAAGAAAAAGGATGCAGTTTCACCGCGAATGCTTTTAATGCCCGTCACGACCGTTAGACGTTACGCAACAGAACAGCTTAATCGAATGCAAGATATCACTGAAGCTGTAGAGCGTTCTTTAAGTGCAGCTGCCGACGAAGCTGCGCAACTTGGTACGAAAACAACAGCCATATAAGACAACGAGGAATTGATTTTCGAATTTCTAACAGCCGCCAGGGTCATTCACCTTTGGTGGCTGTTTTTTATTGGTTTAAGCGAAAAGAGCCCTTTCAATTGAAGAAATCCGTTAGGTTTGCCTTTTGGTATGAAAAAGTTATGATTATAGCAGGAAATATCGGAGGAGGGGAACCCTTAATGGGGGAGTCAGCATCAGACGAACGGCTCATCCGATTAATTGCGGAACGAGATTCAGCCGCTTTGGAGCAGCTATATGACCGTTATGAGCGCCAGGTGTATGCTTTCGTATTTCGAATCGTTAGAGACGCGATGGCAGCCGAAGAGGTCGTGCAAGAATTGTTCATCCGGGTATGGAATTCTGCAGGCAGACTGCGAACGGATGAAGCAGCTGGGAAAATCAGCAGCTGGATCTTTACGATCGCACGGAACTTATCTATTGACTGGCTTAGAAAGCATGGAAGAAAACCGCTTGAGACGAAGGAGGAAGGGGCGCTTGAACGAGAGGCCGCTCCTTATTCGACGGAGCAGGAGGTTGAGCATAAAATGCTTGGCGAACAGATGAAAGAAGCGCTCGGTGAGTTGAATGAGGATCAGAAACAAGTTGTCGAACTTATTTATTTTATGGGTTATACGCAGCAAGAGGTTAGTCAAAGGCATGATATCCCGCTTGGGACGGTGAAGAGCAGGGTCAGGCTGGCACTGACTCAGTTGAGAAAGAAATTTGATTCGACGTGGAAGGAGGGGGCAAGTCCATGAGCAATAAGCATAATGTTAGCTGTGATGACGTTGAAATGTATGTGCTGGGCGGAATGGATGACGAGGACAAGCTGGCATTCGAAGCCCATTTGGCAAGCTGCGCAGCTTGCAGGAGTAAAATGGAGGAACTGACCGCATTATTTGGCATCATGCCGTTAACGGTGGAGCCTGTAGCCCCTCCTTCTGGGATGAAGGCGCGCATTCTTGCCGCAGTCGCAGAAGCGGATCGTGCAAGCTCGCAGGAAGCATCGTCCTCTTTATTGGAAAAAGAAAAAGAAAAAGAAAAAGAAAAAGAGATCATGCGCTCGGAAGTAAAACCAGTCATAGATATGCCTCCAGCGCAATCGTTGCCTAAGCAGAGAACAAAAAGCTGGACGACACCTTTGTTTGCTGGGGCGGCTGCCGCTCTGTTAGTGGTATCGGCAGTACTTTATCAACAGGTAGGTCGCTTACACGGCGATTCTGATAAGCTTGCCGCTCAGGTTCAGCAGCTGCAGCAGCAGCTGGCTGTGGCAGAGCAGCCGTCTTCAGGCATACAAGTCAATCATGTCGTGTCGCTTACACCAACCATACCGGATATCGTTGCGCAAGGACTAGCTACGATCGTTATGGATTCCAATGGGATGCATCTGATCGTACAAGCGGAGAATCTTCCTAAGCTTGCGAACGACGAAGCGTTTCAGGTTTGGCTGCTTAAGGAAGGAAAGCCAGTTAATGCAGGCACGTTCCTTACTTATGACGGCACGGGAGCACTCTATTATACGTTCAAGCCTGATGAATACGATCAGATTGCAATTACGCATGAGCCCGATGCAAAAGGCTTGCAGCCTCGCGGTGATATCGTGCTGGCAGGAAAGCTTGTCACCGGCTAGAATCGGCACGCCGCGAACATAAAAAAGGAATGCAGGCTGTTTCCAGCTTGCATTCCTTTTTGCATATAGGCTTATTACATTTTCATTACGCCGCCAGTGCTGGCGGAAGTAACAAGATGCGCGTAACGGGCCAAGTAGCCGCGTTTGATTTTGAGCTCGAAGCCTTTCCATTCGGAACGGCGTTTTTCGAATTCCTCGTCGCTGATGAGAAGATCCATCGTCCGGTTGTTCATGTCGATCTCAACGATATCACCATCTTGTACGAAAGCGATTGGACCGCCTTCGGCTGCTTCAGGTGAAGCGTGCCCGATGCTGATACCGCGTGATGCGCCTGAGAAACGACCGTCTGTTACGAGAGCAACTTTAGCGCCTAGACCCATACCAACGATTTGTGAGGTAGGAGCTAGCATTTCCGGCATACCAGGGCCGCCGCGCGGTCCTTCGTAACGAATTATGACAACATGGCCTTCTTTGATCTTGCCGTTCGCAATGCCGTGCAGCGCCTCGTCCTGGGAATCAAAGCAGATAGCAGGCCCTTTATGGTAGCCGCCTACCGATTTGTCTACTGCGCCGGTTTTGATGATCGCGCCGTTAGGAGCAAGGTTACCGAACAATACAGCTAGTCCGCCACGCGCGGTGTGCGGGTTATCAATCGTATGGATAACATCGGTATCCTGAATTTCACAGCCAATAACGTTCTCGCGCAGCGTTTTGCCTGTTACTGTCATAACATCACCGTGCAAAGCGCCTTCCTTTTTGAACAGCTCATTTAGAACTGCGCTTACGCCGCCTGCATTATGAACGTCCTCGATGTGGTAATCCGATGCTGGTGCGATTTTTGCAAGATGCGGTACGCGTTCAGCTACTTCGTTAATACGCTCAATCGGGTATTCGATGCCAGCTTCATGCGCGATTGCTAGCGTGTGAAGAACGGTGTTTGTTGAACCGCCCATTGCCATATCAAGTGCAAACGCGTTGTCAATGGTATCTTTCGTTACAATATCACGCGGTTTAATGCCGAGCTCGATAATTTTCATCAGCTGACGAGCCGCTTCTTTAACGAATTCTTTGCGTTCCGGAGCCACGGCAAGTATTGTACCGTTACCAGGCATAGCAAGTCCCATGCCTTCCGCCAAGCAGTTCATGGAGTTAGCCGTGAACATACCTGAGCAAGAGCCGCAAGTCGGACAGCCGAATTGTTCCAGCTCCATGAGCTGGTCATCGTTGATTTTGCCGGCTTGGTGAGCGCCTACGCCTTCAAATACGCTGGAAAGCGAGATGGAGCGACCGTCTGATGTTTTGCCGGCTTTCATCGGACCGCCACTAACGAGCATGGTCGGGATGTTGACGCGCAGCGCGCCCATGATCATGCCCGGTGTGATTTTGTCACAGTTCGGGATACAGACCATACCGTCGAACCAGTGCGCGTTAACTACGGTTTCGATGGAATCGGCAATGATCTCGCGGCTCGCGAGCGAGTAGCGCATGCCGATATGGCCCATTGCGATCCCGTCATCTACGCCAATCGTATTAAATTCGAATGGAACGCCGCCAGCTTCGCGGATTGCTTCCTTAACTAGCTTGCCGAACTCCTGTAAGTGGACGTGACCAGGAATAATATCAATATACGAGTTGCAAACCGCGATGAACGGTTTATCGAAATCTTCTTCTTTTACGCCTGCGGCACGCAGCAAGCTGCGATGCGGTGCGCGGTCGAATCCTTTTTTGATCATGTCTGAACGCATTCTTTTGGCCGCCATGTAAGTGCCCCCTATGTGCATAATAAAATAATAATACTCTCGATTTTATCACAACGGACAAGCGTTGGCTATATCGTGAGGAAGGCAGCAGGTTCCGGCATAGTTTAAGAAAACATTAAAAAAGCCTTAAACATTGTGATAATGCGCCAAAGCATGGGACATGCCTCGCAATATTCATGTATAGTATGCTCAAAGGACACAATGAGAAAACAACAACTGGCTGGAGGAGGCTGCTTCTTTATGGAAAGGCGCGTATTAATTGTCGACGACGAGCGAGAAATTGCTGATCTTATAGAGATTTATTTGAAAAATGAGGGCTTTTCCACAGAAAAAGCGTATGATGGCGAGCAAGCTTTGGCGGCTTATGCGAAAAATCCGTTTGATCTGGTCATTTTGGATATTATGATGCCGAACATGGACGGACTCGAAGCGACGCGCCGCTTACGGCGAGATCAGTCCGTGCCGATTCTCATGCTGAGTGCGAAGGCTGAGGATATGGATAAAATAATGGGACTCATGACCGGTGCGGACGATTACATGATCAAGCCGTTTAATCCGCTGGAGCTCATAGCCCGCGTTAGGTCGCTGCTACGGAGAACCTATCAATATGGAGCACAAACGGAAAACGGCATGGATTCGCGTTCGGAGAAAGAGCTTAGACTGGGGCCGCTCCGCATTGACAAGCTTAGCCATACTGCTGAGATCGATGGGAAACCGCTTCATTTGACGTCCACGGAGTTCGGCATCCTACATCTGCTCGCGAGCCAGCCGGGACGGGTATTCAGCGCGGAGGATATTTTTCAGCAGGTATGGAAAGAGAAATATTTCGATTCCAATAATACGGTAATGGTACATATCAGCAAGCTCAGGGATAAGCTGGAAAAGGAGCTTGGTGATAAAATGATCGTTACCGTGTGGGGGGTTGGCTACAAAATTGAAGGATAATATTGCCTTGAAGCTGGTCTTCCGTTCGATTCTGAACTTGATCGTGAGTGCATCGCTTGCCTTTATCACCGTGTTTTTCTTTATATTCGCTGGTATGTATCTCATTGACCGAATATCGGCCGTGAGGGATATATATCGCAATTTGTTTTCGATATTTACTGAAGCCGTCCTATTTGGCGGGACAGGGATTGTTTTGTTTTTTTTGTATTTTTTTATCCTGCAATGGCAACTGTTTCGAAATCTTAGTCAAATGAATCAGACGGTTCGCGGAATTGCCGAAGGAAGATACGAAATGGATTACCAGATCGAGGTGAGCAAGCGCAGCCTCTTCAGCCCAATGGCGTCTAATATCAATAATTTGGTTGGACGGTTGCACCACGCTCTTGACGACGAGCGGAAAGCCGAGCAGACCAAAAACGAGCTGATCACGAATGTATCGCATGATTTGCGTACGCCGCTCACCTCGGTGCTTGGCTATTTAGGTTTAATTGAGCAGGACCGGTATCGTGACGAGGTGGAACTGAGGCATTACGTGCAGATCGCCTATGACAAATCGCAGCGGCTGAATGTGCTCATTAATGATCTATTTGAATACACGAGAATGCGTCATGATACGTCAGGGCTTAAGCTGACAACGTTCAATTTAGTTGAGATGCTGGGACAGCTGCTCGTTCAATTCCGGCTGCCGCTGCAAGAAGCGGGCATGCAAAGCCGGCTTGTGTCGGATAAGGCTAGCGTTATGCTTGAAGGAGATCCGGCTAAGCTTGTGCGTGTTTTTGAAAACTTAATCTCCAATGCGATAAGTTATGGAAAAGAGGGCAAGCAGATTCTCGTCAAGACAAGCGCCGAGGATGGCGCGGCTATCGTTGAGGTAATCAATTTCGGCGAGCCGATCTCTTCGGTAGACTTGCCTTATCTTTTCGATCGTTTCTATAGAGTAGATAAATCTCGGACGCAGTGGGCAGGCGGTTCGGGACTCGGACTTGCGATTGCGAAGGGAATTATCCAGAAGCATGGCGGGACGATATCGGTATCAAGCGATCTCGAACAAACGTCATTCCGGGTATCCTTGCCGATTATTCATTAATATTTAAGCTTTTCTTATGGTTTGATTACGGTCTCCTTAAGCTGATGCTCCTATACTGATCGTATAGAACGTTAAGCGAGAGGGAGACAACGATGATGGCAGAGAGAACGTACAAAAATAATTCTAACGCAGCTGCTAAGCTATTAGTGGTTGCCGTCGCTTTAATAGCTTGTACCATGTACTTCATATCCTTAAAAGGCAAGCCGGCTGTGTCCGATCTTACGCTCGAAGCCAGCTCGGCCATATTGATCGACCTTCAGACCGGCAAGGTCATCTATGAGAAAAATGCCAATGTACCGCTTCCTCCAGCAAGCATGTCCAAGCTTATGACAGAGCTTCTCGTATTGGATATGGTGAATGAAGGCAAGCTTGTGTGGAGGGATCGCATAACGACAAGCTCGTACGCGGCTGGGGTGCCAGGCTCTCAAATCGGCTTCAGTGCAGGGGAAAGCTATACGGTCAGGGAGCTGTTTGAAGCAATGGCGGTCCATTCAGCCAACGATGCTGCTGTAGCGTTGGCTGAGCATATTGCGGGTAGCGAAGCTGCTTTTACCGTGCTGATGAATAACAGAGCGGAAAAGCTCGGGTTATCCGGCCTAACGGTGTTTGCCAATGCGACAGGCTTAAGCGCGGAGGATCTGCTTCCTTTCGAAGAAGCTTCCAATCAAGGGGATACCGTCATGACAGCCAAAGATACGGCTTTACTAGCCGGATATCTATTGAAAAAGTATCCCGAGGTATTGGAGGTTTCGAGTCGGAGCAGCGTTAAGCTTGCAAGCACGTCGCAGAAGCTGCAGACGACGAATTTAATGCTGAACGGCATGCCCTACGCTTTCCCCGGAAATGATGGATTAAAGACAGGCTACACCGTTCAAGCCGGCTATTGCTTTACAGGAACAGCGAAGCAGGCGGATAGGCGCCTAGTGTCGGTGATTATGGGAGCGCGTACGCCTGAGCAGCGATTTACAGAGACGAGCTTATTGTTTGACTATGGCTTTCAAACCGATGGTCTGGTGAGCTTGATCGGTCACATTCAAAGCAAGCTAGGTATTCAGACAGGGTAGCGCTTAATCAACAATAGGTTGAATGGGTTGAATGTTGTCGTGAAATGTCGATAATTCACATACGAATAATAGTGTAAGCGTGATGTTAAATCTAGCGTAGCCCGAAAGGGTTATTCTAGATTTATTTTGTTTTAATGTCATAAAAACTAACGCAAGGTGATTTACTATCCATAATTTGCTGTCTATAATGGAAGTATTATGGATGAAGAGGTGAAGACATGCAGTTGACTGAACGTGAGAAAGAAAAGCTGCTCATTACCATTGCGGCTGATTTGGCAAGGCGGCGGATGAATCGCGGCGTAAAGCTTAATTATCCGGAGAGCGTCGCACTCATCACTTCGGAAATAATGGAAGGTGCCCGGGACGGGATGACCGTTGCGGCGCTTATGGAATTTGGAACGCAAATATTAAAGGCGGAGCAGGTTATGCCAGGCATTCCGCAAATGATACATGAGGTTCAGGTGGAAGCGACTTTCCCGGACGGAACGAAGCTTGTTACGATCCATGATCCGATTACGAGCTAGCGATACTTAGATGCGAGAGGAGCACAGTTGCATATGATTCCTGGAGAGTATCGAACGGCTGCAGGCGATATTGAATTGAATGCCGGACGCAATACGGCGAAGCTTATCATAGTGAATACAGGTGACCGCCCAGTGCAGGTAGGCTCTCATTTTCATTTTTTTGAAGTGAACCGTGCATTGAAGTTCGATCGTGAAGCTGCCTTTGGCATGAGGCTTCATATCGCGGCAGGTACGGCGGTCAGGTTTGAGCCAGGCGAAGAGAAACCGGTAACGCTTGTTGAGCTTGGCGGCGCCAAGCTTAGCTTTGGATTAAACGGCCTTAGCCAAGGAAAAGCGGTGAATGGCGCGATGCCAGCTGAGGTTCGCGAGCGTTTGAAGGCTTGGGAAGGTGGCGGAGCATGACTAGAATGGATCGCAAAAGCTATGCGGCTATGTTCGGCCCGACGACGGGAGATGCGGTGCGACTCGCGGATACGGAGCTTTGGGCGGAGATTGAGCATGACTATACGGTGTATGGCGATGAATGCAAGTTCGGCGGCGGCAAAGTAATCCGTGACGGCATGGGGCAATCAAGCGGTGCGCTGCGGGGTGAAGGCGTGCTGGATACGTTAATTACGAATGCAGTCATTATCGATCATTCCGGTATTGTGAAAGCGGATATTGGGATTAAAGACGGTTATATCGTCGGTATTGGGAAAGCAGGGAATCCGGATATCATGGACGGCGTACATCCTAATATGATCGTTGGCGCAAGCACAGAGGTTATTGCCGGCGAAGGCAAAATCGTAACGGCAGGCGCCATTGATTCGCATATTCATTTTATATGCCCGCAGCAAATTGAAACGGCGCTATCCTCAGGCGTGACGACAATGATCGGCGGCGGCACGGGTCCTGCTACGGGCACCAATGCTACGACCGTTACGCCAGGCGCATGGCATATGCGGCGTATGCTGGAGGCCGCGGAGCATTTTCCGATGAACATCGGTTATACGGGCAAAGGCAATGCTTCGTTCACGGCCCCGCTTATCGAGCAGATCGAGGCAGGCGCAATCGGGCTCAAGCTGCATGAGGATTGGGGGACTACGCCGGCTGCGATCGATGCCTGCCTGCAGGCGGCGGATCAATATGACGTGCAGGTCGCCATACATAGCGACACGTTAAATGAAGCTGGATTTGTGGAAGATACGCTTGCGGCAATCGGCGGGCGGACGATCCATACCTATCATACCGAAGGCGCGGGCGGCGGGCATGCTCCGGATATTATTATTGCAGCTGGCGAGCTGAACGTGCTGCCTTCTTCGACGAATCCGACGCGCCCGTTCACGATCAACACGATCGAGGAGCATTTGGACATGCTGATGGTTTGCCATCACCTTGACAGCAGCATCCCGGAGGATGTCGCTTTCGCGGATTCACGAATTAGGCCGGAGACGATAGCTGCCGAGGATATATTGCATGATATGGGCGTGTTCAGCATGATCAGCTCCGATTCGCAGGCGATGGGACGTGTCGGCGAGGTCATCATCCGCACTTGGCAGACGGCTGACAAAATGAAAAAACAACGAGGGCCGCTGCTGCCGGATCAAGAGCAAAACGATAATTACCGTATTAAACGGTACATTGCCAAGTATACGATCAATCCTGCGATTACACACGGCGTATCGCATCTCGTAGGCTCGCTGGAAGCAGGCAAATTCGCCGACCTTGTCATTTGGAGCCCGATGTTTTTTGGCGTCAAACCTGATTTGGTGCTGAAGGGCGGCAGCATTGCCTTTGCGCAAATGGGAGACCCGAATGCTTCTATCCCGACGCCGCAGCCCGTATTTGGCAGACCGATGTTCGCGTCTTTCGGCAAGCTCGTATTCAATAGCTCGATTACGTTCGTATCGCAGGCTGCTTACGACCGCGGCATAGCAGCGGAGCTTGGGCTCCAGAAGCGTATTGAGCCGGTTAAAGGCTGCCGCACGGTTACGAAGAAGGATATGATCCATAATGACGCGACGCCGAAGCTTGAGGTGGACGCTGAAACCTACCATGTAATGGTGGACGGAGAGCATATCACTTGCGAGCCGGCTGAGGTGCTGCCTATGGCTCAGCGTTACTTCTTATTCTAAATCAGGAACGGTACCGCATCGGTAGCTAGGAAGGGCTGACAGTCATGAATGAAAGCGTGAAATGGCTGGCTATGCAGCAGCTGCTTGACTCTGCGCTCCCCATTGGAGGATTCTCTCATTCCTTTGGACTTGAGTCGATGGTCCAAGACGGCAGAATGAACCGATCAGGCCAATTGTATGCATATGCCGCGGCCATGCTGCTGCAAAGCTGGGCTAGCTCGGATGCGATGATTATTAAAGCGGTATATCGCGATGCGCCGACAGCGGATTGGGAGCGGCTATGGTCAGTTGAAAGGCTTGTCCATTTGCAGAGGGTCGCTTCGGAAACCCGCAGCGGAGTGGAGAAGATGGGCCGGAGACTGCTTCAGCTGGCATCCGCCATCCATCCGCAGCTGGATTGGTCGCCGCTTGCAGACGCGCTGCGGGCGGGGGCATGCTTCGCTTCCCATCCGCTGTCCCACGGCTATGCGTGCTGGCTGCTTGATATCTCCGAGGAGCGGGCCATTCAGGGCTATTTCTACACTTGCATTGTTACGTGTATGAACAGCGCGCTGAGGCTCATGTCGATGGGACAAACAGAAGGCCAGTTCCTTATCGCGAAGCTGACTCCGCTTACGGAGGAAGCGATGAAAATCGTGGAGAAGCTTGCGCCGGAAGAGGCGTACTCGAATATGCCGATGGCCGAGCTTGCCATGATGAGGCATGAGCGATTGTATTCAAGGTTATTTATGTCTTGATCATTATAAACATCCAAATGGAGGAATGAACTATGTGCCAAGGACAAGGACATACGCATCAGGAATGGGAAAGCCCGGCAATCGACGCATCAAGGCCAATTCGTATCGGCATCGGCGGCCCGGTCGGGTCCGGCAAGACCGCGCTCGTGGAAAGACTTACGCGTGAGCTGCATACCCAATACAGTGTTGCCGTTATTACGAATGATATTTACACAAAGGAAGACGCGAAAATTTTGTTCAATACAGGCGTGCTGCCCGAGGAACGCATTATTGGCGTAGAAACGGGCGGCTGCCCGCACACGGCGATCCGCGAGGATGCTTCGATGAATTTCGAGGCGATCGAGGAGCTTGAGCGGCGCTTCGACCATCTTGATCTTATCTTTATCGAGAGCGGCGGCGATAACTTGGCGGCAGCGTTCAGCCCGGAGCTCGTTGACCGTTTTATTTATATTATCGATGTGGCGCAAGGAGAGAAAATTCCGCGTAAAGGCGGCCCTGGCATTATGCGCTCCGATTTGCTCGTGATCAACAAGATCGATTTGGCGCCTTATGTTGGAGCGAGCCTTGAAGTCATGGAGGCGGATACGTTGAAAATGCGCGGAGAGCGTCCCTTCGTATTTTCGAACCTGTTCGGCGGCGACGGCGTGGACGAGATCGTAAGCTGGCTGACGCATGAGGTCGCCCATGCCCGTGGGACGGAGCATTCCCATGTCATTCAACTGACGGCCATACCCGCTGAGCAGCGTCATACTGCAACTTAGATGGAGCTTGCCAATCAACAGCCGCGCACTATAGCTATAGACGGGGAAGCCGTTAACAGAACGTCTGTGCTTCGTGCTGCCTTTGCTACTCGCTTAGGCCGCACGGTTGTCGAGACTAAATTCCATACCGCTCCTATCAAAATCGCAAAAGCATTTCCTTTGGAGGGACAGCTGGGCATCATCGTCATGGATGTATCCCCAGGACTCCTGAGCGGTGACCGCTATGATCTGGAGTGGGCATGCGGCGAATCATCGCATGTGATGATTACCAATCAATCCTATACCAAAGTGCATCCGAGCAAAGCATCGGAGGATTCCTCTATGCAGCAGACATTCAAGCTTGCGGAGAATGCCATTGTTGAGCATATGCCGGAACCGGTCATGCTTTATAAGGATGCTGCATTTCGGAATGACACACGCGTTAATCTGAGTCAGGGCGCCGTCTGGCTGCAAGCAGAGGTGCTTTGCCCAGGACGATCCTTGCGAGGGGAGCGTTTTGACTACCGATCCTATCGAAATACCATTTCAGTTTATTACGGCGATGAGCTTATTTTTTTCCAGCGCCAGCAGATCGAGCCCGAGAGACATGCGTTAGCGGCGGCGGGGTGCTGGGAAGAGCTTACCCACTCAGCCGCCTTTTACGTTTTCTCAGATCGTTTGAACAGTTCACACCTAGAGCTGCTGCAGCAAAAGCTGGATAGCTTTGTTTCTCCCGAAGGACACAGCATCGTATCAGGAGCGTCTCTGACGCATCGCTTCGGGATTGCCGTGTCTGCCATGTCTACCGCTGCTTGGCCGCTTCAGCAGCTTATGAGGGAGCTGTGGGAGGTTGTGAGGGCCAGCATGCTAGGGAAGCAGCCGCTGCGGTTTCTGCAAGGTTACTAGAGCAAGCGGGCATCCATCCCTCACACGGAAGGCCAATCCGAATTTTGAGGATTGGCCTTTTTGAGCAAGTTAGCTGCGGTTTGTTGAATGTCTCGTCTTTACGCGGCAATGCTCGTATATGAGGGCTTCATTCATGCCTTTTTGAGAAAAGAAGTTACTTAATCACGTTGTGGAACGTTATACTATAGGGAGTTGAGTATATTTGAAATATAGTATGAAAGAATAGGCTGGTGATCGTTTGGAAGCTTCAAGTGCGGAACGGCTTGAACTGATGAGGAAGTTAGATGAATCCTTTCGTCAAGTACGGAGGCAGATAAATACGGAATGGAATACCTATAACGTTCACGGTCTTGGGATGACCCATGGCAGAATGCTCACCATACTCTCGCAATCGGGCCCGCAGAAGGCTTCGGCTTTGGCTGAGCAGCTTTTAATTACGAGCGGAGGCGTAACGGGTATTGCGGACAGGCTGATTGAGCTTGGTTACGTGAAACGGGAACGCGGCGAGAAAGATCGCCGAGTGGTTATGCTTGAGATCACAGAGGATGGCTCAAACATCGTCAAGCTTATCGAGACGCTCCGTTCAAAGATTATGCATAAGCTTTTTGATGGCATGTCGGAAGCGGATATGGAGCAAGGTGTCCAGCTTTTTGAAACGATGAGCAGAAATATGGAAACGGATGTTACAAATTCGTGACTATTTTCATATTTCATTATTATTGCGATGATAATTAGTGTAGAATAAACTAGAAATTTGTCGAAATGAAATAGGTTGACAAATTCCGATAAAACAACTAGGATTAAAAGGAATTAATACATCTAATGGTTTAGGGGAGATTACGATGAAGAAGGCATTTGCAGTAGCACTATCGTTGTTTCTAATGGTTGCGATTGTCGCAGCTTGCGGATCCAACAAAAACGATGCAGGAAACGCAGCGAATAACAGCGCAGCGACGAATAACACGGCTGGCGATAAAGCGGACAAGAAAAAAATCGCGCTTGTGCTGCCTGAAAAAATCGGCGTAAACAAATTTTTTGTATTAATGGATGAAGGCTTCAAAAAAGCGGGCGAAGAATTCGGCGCTGAAGTTAAAACGATCGAATCGACTGACCCTGCCGGCTTCGAGCAAAACCTCCGTGCAACGGTTGCAGAAGATTATGACTTGATTATTACAGCTACTTTCCAAGCTGAGGATGCTTTGAAGAAGGTTGCTGCCGAGAATCCGGACAAGTCGTTCGCGGTTATCGATACTGTTGTAGATCTTCCGAACGTTCGCAGCGTTAACTTCCGCGAGCATGAAGCATCTTATCTAATGGGCGCACTTGCTGGCCTAGCTACTAAAACAAATATTGTAGGCGCAGTGGTTGCAATGGACGCGCCGCTGCTTAGCAAATATACTTCAGGCTTTGAGCAAGGCTTGAAAAGCACAAATCCAGACGCACAATTTCTTATTAACTACGTAGGCAGCTTCACGGACCCGGTTAAAGGGAAAGAGCTTGCATTGCTTCAACAATCCAAAGGTGCTGACTTCATCGCAGGCATGGCTGCAGTAGGCGATAACGGCGTTTTCGAAGCAGCGAAGGAAAAAGGCTTCTTCACTTCCGGACAAGATACAGACCGTACGGAAGAAGATCCAGAGCATATCGTTCTCTCGCAACTGAAAGGTACGGATGCAGTAGCATACGAAACGGTTAAAAGCTTCGTAGACGGCACTTTCGCATTCGGCGTAGCCGACTATGGATTGAAAGAGGACGGCGTAGGCCTTACTTTTGTAACAAGAGACAGCACTTCTACACTTAGCCCGTTCATCGGCCAAGAGAACGTTGATAAAGTTAAGACGATTGCAGAAGATATTAAATCTGGTAAAATCGTAGTAGTTAACCCGCTCGCTCAATAGAATTACTGGCCGGCTGCTACCCATGCAGCCGGTTTGCTCGTTGCTTGGAAGCTTCCTCCAGTTTGGAGGAAGCGGTTTTTTTGTTTAAACGCCTATGGCAGGAAAGGGGAGGATCATGAGTATGTTGCTGCAAATGGACAGCATTACGAAATCGTATGGCAGCGTAACCGCAAATAGCCAGGTGCAGTTCTCGCTCAACCGCGGAGAAATTCATGCCTTGGTCGGGGAGAACGGCGCCGGCAAGACAACACTGATGCGCATTTTATACGGAATGGAAAGCCCGACAAGCGGCGAGATCCTTCTTGACGGGAAGGCGGTTTCGTTCGCAAGTCCTGCTGACGCGATCAAGCATAGAATCGGCATGGTCCACCAGCATTTCATGCTATTTCCAACGTTTACGATTGCAGAAAATATCGTTATCGGACGGGAGCCGTCCAAAGCAATAGGCTTTGACCGTAAAGCGGCAGCCGCTGAAACAGAGCGGATAGGCAAGCTTTACGGCATGCCTGTCGATCCATGGAAGAAGGTAGCTGACTGCTCGCTTGGCATGCAGCAGCGCGTTGAAATTTTAAAGGTGCTGTACCAAGGCGCCGAGGTTATTATTCTGGATGAGCCGACAGGCGTGCTTACTCCGCTTGAAGTGAAGGAGCTCCTTGTAGCGATTAAAGGATTAGCCGCGCAAGGCAAAAGCTTCGTGCTGATTAGCCACAAGCTGCAGGAAATTATGGAGGTTGCGGACCGGGTTACCGTCCTTCGCGATGGCAAGGTTACGGGAACCGTGGATGCAAAGGACACGAATGCGGAAGATCTCTCGCGGCTCATGGTTGGCCGGGATTTGATACATATATCGCGTAATGAAGCGTTCAGAGGCAAAAAGGTGCTGGAGGTTGCTGGACTGTCGATAAAGGGAGTCAAGACGAAGCCGCTTCTCAAGGATGTTAGTTTACATGTTGATGAGGGCGAGATCGTGGGTATCGCAGGTATTTCCGGCAATGGGCAATCAGAGCTCATTCAAGCGATTTCCGGTCTTATGAAAACCGATCATGGCCTCATCAAACTGCTTGGACAGGATGTGACTGGCGCCTCTGTCGGAGCTATTCGCGAGCGAGGACTCGCCCACATCCCAGAGGACCGTTATCAATGGGGCGTCGCAAAGGATGCGACTGTAACGGAAAACGGCTTAATGGGTCATACTGGCAGGCATCAAAAGCTGGGTATTCTAAATGGCTCAGGTATTCGCGGAATGGTGAGTGAATGGGTGGCGCGATTCGGAATCAAGACAGGCTCGTTATCGACCAAAGCGCAGTTCCTCTCCGGAGGGAATTTGCAGAAGCTTATTGTCGCAAGGGAGCTTGCCCAGCATTCGCCGTTTCTGATCGCTGCAGAGCCTACCCGGGGAGTGGATGTCGGTGCTATGGAAATCATTCACGGCGAGCTGCTCAAGAAAAGAGATGAAAAAGGAGCGATACTGCTCATTTCATCAGAGCTAACCGAGATTTTGAAGCTCTCTGATCGTATTTTGGTCATGTATGAAGGACAAATCGTCGGCGAGCTTGATGCGGAATCGGCCACGGAGGAACAGATCAGTTTGTTAATGGCGGGAGGAAAAGCAGTTGGATAAGCTGGTACAATTCGGACGATCGCTGCTGCAGCCGCTGCTTGCTGTCATTGTTGGTCTGGCTGCGGGTGCGATTGCCATCGTCATCGTAGGCGGCTCGGTCATGGAGACCTATGCTGAAATGTGGAAAGGCGCTTTCGGCAGCTTTTACTTTTTGACGAATACGTTAAGTCGGGCGACACCTATTATACTGATTGGCCTTGGAGTTGCACTTGCGTTTCGAGCTGGGTTTTTCAATATGGGCTCAGAGGGTCAAATGGTGCTTGGCGCGCTAAGCGCCGCGGTAACGGCAATCTACTTACCCGGTTCTGGCTTGGTCAAGCTAATTGCAGCTATTATTGCCGGTATTATCGCCGGAGGAATATGGTCAGCTTTTGCAGGTTGGCTGGATGCCAGATTCCGAATGAATTTATTGATTACGACGCTTCTGCTTAACTATATTGCCACTTTGTTCGCCGGATATATGGTGTCTTATCCGCTCAAAGACCGGACTGGCTCAGCCGCAATGGCGCAGACGGTCATGCTTGATCAAAGCGTTTGGCTTCCTAAGCTCTTCAAGGGAATGAGTCTCCATGCCGGCTTCATACTGGCTGTAGTCGGAGCAATCCTGCTATTCCTATTCATGCGCTATACGGTGAAGGGCTATGAGATTCGTATGCTGGGCGGGAACCCGTTGTTCGCAAGCTATGGCGGTGTACAGCGCGGCAAGATGATGCTGATCAGCATGTTCGTAAGCGGAGGGTTCGCAGGCCTTGCCGGCTCCGTTGAGGTGCTTGGCACGCAGTATCGTTATTTGGACGGTGCCTTGACCTCGCCAGGCTATGCTTGGTCAGGAATCATGGCGACGCTGCTAGCGGGATCCCATCCGCTCGGAACTGCGGTGGCTGCGATACTGCTGGCCGCTTTGCAAACCGGCGGCATGGGGATGGAGCGCAACACGGAGGTTCCGCTCGAAGTATCGAGTATAATCCAAGCGGTACTCATCTTATTCGTGTCTGCCAAATTCACGTATTCGTTTATTAAACGCAAGAAGGCGAGGTCATAAGATGGACTTTTTACTAGATGCCTCTTTATTTGCCTCGACGCTTCGGATGGTAACGCCGATTCTGCTTGCGGCACTGGGCGGTGCCATATGTGCGCGGGTTGGCTTGTTTAACGTAGGCCTTGAAGGTTTAATCCTTATCGGCG
Organism: Paenibacillus sp. 2TAB23; assembly: GCF_052115165.1. NCBI lineage: Bacteria > Bacillati > Bacillota > Bacilli > Caryophanales > Paenibacillaceae > Paenibacillus > Paenibacillus sp. 2TAB23. The sequence goes on along the minus strand of NZ_JBFRGD010000009.1, from coordinate 159,989 downwards.
CATTCTCTGCCATCGTTGGCAACCACTTTACAGGCAATGTTTTTGCGGCGGTGTTGTTTGCCGTTTTTTGCTCGCTTCTATTCTCCGTCATCTTCGGGTATATGAGCATCCATCTCAAAGCCAACGTTATCGTAGTCGGGATCGCGCTCAATTTCTTGGCACTTGGCCTCACCACCTTCTCCTTGCGCGCAATCTTTGATGTGAAAGGCGCATACTACAATAAGGATATGGTTGGTTTGCCGAAGTGGGATATTCCGCTTCTCAAAGACATACCTTGGCTTGGGGATGTGCTGTCGGGGCATTCACCGCTCGTTTATCTATCGATTCTGCTCGTTATCGGCTTGCAGTATTTCTTGTTCAAGACCGTATCCGGCTTCCGGCTGCTTGCTTCAGGGGAGAACCCGACCGCGGCAAGGAGCCTTGGCATTAAAGTGTCTAGGATTCAGTACGGCGCAGTGCTCATATGCGGCATGTTATGCGGACTTGCAGGCGCGCAGCTGTCCCTGGGCAATGTAACGATGTTCACCGAGGGCATGACGTCTGGCCGGGGCTTTATCGCGCTGGTAGCCACCATGCTCGGACAATCGAATCCGATCGGCGTCATGGCTTCAAGCATGCTCTTTGGCTTTATGGATGCGCTCAGCATCCGGCTGCAAGGCTTTGCTCTGCCTACGCATTTCACGATGATGCTGCCGTATATCGTGACGATTATCGCTATGTTGTTTTTCAAAGATAAAGGCTATATGCAGGAAGCACGCAAATCAAACGAAAGCTCCAGGTAGCAGATAAGGAGGAAGACGATGCACAAAAAAGCAGAGCGTTTAAAAAAAGTAACAAGCATTAAGCAAGCGGCGGTTTCGCCCGAGGTTGCGCATCGTGTCCCGCCCGGCCAAACGGTAACGGAACGATTCCCGATTCTCCATGAGGGAGAGGTGCCCGAATATGACATAAACAGCTGGTCACTTCGCGTGTTTGGCGAGGTGGAGGAGGAGCGTACGTTCAGCTTCGAGGAGCTGCTTGCGCTTCCGCAGACGAAGACGGTTTGCGATATTCACTGTGTGACGAGATGGTCGAAGCTTGATACGGAATGGGAAGGCATTAAGTTCAAGGATTTGATGCAGCTGCTCAAGGTGAAGCCTGATGCCAAATATGCGATGATTCACGCGGACGAGGATTACGATACGAATGTGCCGCTTGCGGATTTGCTGGAAGAGAACGTATTGCTCGCGCACCGCTTCGATGGAGAGCCGCTTACAGATAAGCATGGCTGGCCGATGCGCTTGCTCGTTCCTCACTTGTATTTCTGGAAAAGCGCGAAGTGGATCACAGGCATCGAATTCATGAAGGAGGACCGCGAGGGTTTCTGGGAGCGCAACGGCTTCCATAACTATGCGGATCCTTTCCAAGAACAGCGCTTCAGCAGCGAAGAAAACGAAATGCCTGAGGACGAATGGTTGAAGAAGGAGTTTGATTAATAAGATGCTGCCTATATTACAGGTTAATCCAGAAGATTTGCCGGCTTATGCAATCGTGTGCGGAGACCCGGGCCGGGCGGAGCTAATCGCTCAGAAGCTTGATCATGCCAAGGAGCTTGCGTTCGCGCGCGAGTACCGGACGTTTGTTGGCGAATACGAAGGCGTGCGGCTGGCTGTCGTCAGCCATGGCGTTGGTTCCCCAGGCGCGGCCGTTTGCTTCGAGGAGCTCATTCGCGGCGGCGTTAAGACGCTTATTCGCGTAGGTACGGCCGGATCTTATTCTGCTGACCATCCCGCGGGCAGCCTAGTGGTAAGCACGGCCGCTGTAAGGGCGGAAGGCTTGACGCATCAGCTGGTGCCTGCCGGTTTCCCGGCAATCGCGGACAGCGAGGTTACAGAGGCGCTTTATGCTGCGGCTAAGGAAAGCGAAGGCATCGTGAAGAAGGGCATTACCGTAACGTTAGATGTCTTTTTCTCGGGTGTCGTTGACATTCCCCATAAGGCGTACAAGCAGTCAGGAGCGATTGCCGTTGAAATGGAAATCGCGGCGCTTTACATTATTGCAACACTCCGCGGCGCGCGCGCTGGTGCTATTCTAGCGCTGGACGGATACGCGGATGCTGATTTAGCGGGTGAATACGATCCGCATACCGACCTTGTTGCGAAGGCGGTAGAGCGTGAGATTGACACGGCGCTGCGTGCTGTAGCTAAGCTGGCTTCCGTGTAACAACCTAGCTGCTGGGCAAGGGGGACGCATACAATGGGCGGAACGCTTTTTAAGAAGGAATGGATGATTGGCGATTTGCATCCGCATGTGTTCGCCTATTATTTCAGGCAATGGTCGGATTATTCGATGGCCTTTCACACGCATGATTCGATTGAGATCATGTATGTGATTTCCGGTGCTTGCGCGATTGAGCTCGAAGGAACGGCGGAGGCAGAAGGCTGCGATATGACGCTTAAAAAAGGCGACTTCGTCATCTTGAACGCCAATATGCCGCATCGGTTAACGGTTGATGAGCGAGGACCATGCCGAATGCTGAACGTGGAATTTGATTTCAGGGAGCGCCTGGCGGCGTTCCCTTCTATGCGTCAGCTTGCTGTGGAGGACGAATTTGTGGCGGAATTGATCACAGAGCCGTCCTCTTATTTGTTTTTGCGTGATCCAAGCGAGGTTTATCAGGTGCTCAAAAGCTTGGTGCTAGAGCTTGACCGCAAAGGGAAAAATCTGAATATGAAAGCGGAGCTGCTATTTGCTCAGCTGATCCTTGCGATTGCCAGACTTCGAAGCGAAACGGGTTCAGAGGGCGCGAGTCCCATTGACCGTTACGTGAAGCAAGCGATTGAATATATGCACCATAACTATGACCGCGATATACAAGTCAAAGATATTGCGGCTGCAGTCAGCCTGCATCCCGGTTACTTGCACCGGGTATTCCGAGCGCAGCTCGGCAAAACGATAACCGGCTATTTGACTGAGCTTCGAATGGAGAAGGCCATGATGCTGCTGCGCGAGACGGATATCGCGATTGCTGATATTTGCGATTATGTAGGCGTAGGAAGCAGGCAATACTTTCATGCGATGTTCAAAAAGTATACGGGCAGCACGCCTATCGCTTATCGGAACTCGCTCAATACGCAAATATGGGATTATCGCGGGCAAATTAGCGCCAATGAAAGTGACGATTTCTGACAAGGAATAGACCATGAAGTCACAATTTTGATAACGCTTCCTTCAGATCGTTGCTACAATATAGAGGAGATAGAACGACTCTATTAAACGATAATCGGAGGCTGATTCGCATGTCTGCTTTTAAAATAACTTTCATTGGTGCAGGATCGATCGGATTTACGCGCGGCTTAATGCGGGATTTGCTTGCTGTTCCTGAATTTCAAAACATCGAGCTTGCGTTCACCGATATAAACGCGCATAACCTTGAGATGGTTACGGCGCTTTGCCAGCGTGACATTCATGAGAACGGACTCTCGATCCAGATTCAATCGACTACGGATCGCCGCGAGGCGCTGAAGGATGCGAAGTACGTAATTTGTACAATTCGCGTCGGAGGCCTTGAAGCTTTTGCAACAGACGTGGACATTCCGCTGAAATACGGCGTCGATCAATGCGTAGGCGATACGCTGAGCGCAGGCGGCATTATGTACGGACAGCGCGGCATCGCGGAGATGATGAACATTTGTCGTGATATTCGCGAGGTTGCAGCAGAGGATGTGCTTCTGCTTAACTATGCGAATCCGATGGCTATGATGACATGGGCATGCAATAAATACGGCGGTGTGCGGACGATTGGCTTATGCCATGGGGTACAGGGCGGCCATTGGCAGATTGCTGAAGCATTCGGCCTTAAAAAAGAGGAAGTCGATATCATTTGTGCAGGCATCAACCATCAGACGTGGTATATCCAAATTAAGCATAACGGCGAGGACCTGACCGGCAAGCTGCTGGAAGCCTTCGAGAAGCATCCAGACTTTAGCCGTACGGAGAAAGTGCGCATTGACATGCTGCGCCGCTTCGGTTATTACAGCACGGAATCGAACGGTCACTTGAGCGAATATGTGCCTTGGTACCGTAAACGCCCAGAGGAAATTAACGATTGGATTGATCTCAGCTCGTGGATTAATGGAGAAACAGGCGGTTATTTGCGGGTATGCACGGAAGGACGCAACTGGTTCGAGACGGATTTCCCTAACTGGATGAAGGATCCTGCCAATGAATTTAAAAGCGAGCTGCGCAGCCATGAGCATGGCTCCTATATTATCGAGGGATTGGAAACGGGACGCGTGTATCGCGGACATTTCAACGTAGAGAATAACGGCGTTATTGCGAATCTGCCTAATGATGCAATCATCGAGGCTCCAGGTTATGTAGACCGCAATGGCATCTCCATGCCAACGGTTGGCGATCTGCCGCTTGGGGCGGCAGCGGTATGCAATGTCAGCATATCCGTGCAGCGCCTGGCAGTAGAGGCTGCAATTCATGGCGACGACAAGCTGCTGCGTCAAGCGTTCATGATGGACCCGCTTGTAGGCGCCGTCTGCAACCCTAATGAAATTTGGCAAATGGTCGATGAGATGCTTGTGGCGCAGGAGCAATGGCTGCCGCAGTATTCGGAATCTATTGCAGCTGCCAAGAAACGCCAAACAGAAGGCCCGCTGCTTCCTACCCGTGATTACGCAGGTGCAGCGCGCCTAAAAGTGAAGACGGTTGAAGAGATGCAGCAGGACCGTGACGCAGCGAATAAGAACGCTGGCGATTCGGATAAAGGCAAGGAGCGCGTCTAACGCGGCGCGTACTTCAGCTCAATCGGCTCTAAGATAGCTCCGGGAGGGCTCCATGCAGGAGGACCGAACTTTTTGAGATAACCAAGCGTGTTGAGAAAATCTGCAGCAGGCATTTCCTCGTCCATCTTGCGGAAGATTTCCCAGCAGGCGATAACATCGTTAAGCGCTCGGTGTCCGCCAATCAGAGGTATGCCGTAACGGTCCGACATATCCTTCAGCGTATGCGGATAGACATGTCGAGCACGGCTGATCGTTAGCGTATCGATGAAGCTGTTCGTAAACGATCTCCCTGCGATGCGTAGCAAGGAATGGTGCAGGAAGCCGAGATCGAAGGCGGCATTATGCGCAATAATAACGTTATCGCCAAGCATGCGGTTTAAGATGCGGAATGCGGTATCCTCATCCATCCCGGCAGCGGTCATTTCATCGGTAATGCCGGTTAGCTCCGTTATTTTGGCAGAAAGCTTGCCATCATAGCGGACCAAGGTGCTGAATTCGCTGGCGATCTCACCGTTCACGCAGCGGATTGCAGCCATTTCAATGACGCGATCCTTCTTCGGATCGAGTCCGCTCGTTTCAAAGTCAATGACGGTATAATCATGTGCATTCATAGCTGTTTCACCACTTTTTCTAGTAATAAGGTAAGGTTCTATACGCATATTATTCGCTAAAAGTGATAAATAACCTTTTATTTGGCGGATGAAACAAGAGACGGTTTAGGAGAGTGGCAAATGCCTCTCGCTGAACCCGTCTCTTTTTATTTTGCAGAGGTATAAGTACTAAACCTACATGCAGCAAGCAAATATGTCGCTTTACCTGTTCCAATCAACGGTACGGAACGTATTTGTGTCCGCTGACGCATTAGCTTTCAAGCATAATAATGCGCTAAGCAATCCATCTTCCAGCGGCGTAGCGGATTGCTCAAGCCCGCGCATGACCCTCGTGAAGTTAAGGAGCAGCTTCTTGTCCCCTCCGCCATGCCCATCGTAGGCGTTGGCGTCAAGCTGATGGGTTTCCACCCGTGCTTCATGATGCATGAACACCTTCAATTCGCTTGTGTACCAATCAAATTCCAATGTTCCTTTATAGCCGAGCAGCCGTGCGCCGCGTTTTGCTGCGGCACGCCGAGCGAAAAAGTTTTGCGAATACGACACATGCATGCCGGTATCATATCGAATAAGCGCACTTCCAGAATCTTCATTCCCGGTGTCTTCGGCGAAGCTGCAATATTTTCCTAATGCATGGTTTAATGAGCTTTCAGGGCAAATATATTTTTCATCGCAATCCGTACATTGCAAGCCTGCTTTTTTATCGCCTTTATAGATCTGCTTCGATTTCATTGCGCATACCGCCGCTGGATTCTGGCCAACCAGATAATTGATGTAATTGAAATCATGCGTAGCCTTCTGCAGGAACAAGCCACCGGTAATCTGTTCATCTCTATACCAATTCTGGTAATATACATTGCCATAGGGAACATTGTTAACGGCTTGAACATGTTCCACCGTACCGATCTTCCCGGAATCAATAATCTCTTTGGCCAGCTTTACCAAAGGTGTGTTCTTCAAAGGAAAGGAGACGACAACCTGCGAATGAGAGGCCTCATAACCTGCTTTTAACCGAAATAAATCATCGTAAGTCGTTGCAACCGGTTTCTCAAGAAACAACGGCAAATTTCGCTTCAGCACCTTCAGAGCGATTTCCGTATGCAGATTACAGCGTGTGCCTACAACAACGCCATCCAACGTTACGTTATCCAAGAGCTCATCTGCCCTCTCGAACCATTGGACCTGTTCGGAATGGTCGAACGTTACCGACGGCTTAAGCTCTCCCATGCGCGGATCGGCAATGGCGACGATCTGACAACTGGGATCTACTTTTGATAATTCCGTGAATATGCCTTCAATTCGAGCGCCGTACCCAATAATACCGATTCTCATCGCATATCATCCTATCTACATAAAATTTAAAATATATTGCTTATTTCCGATATGGTACATAAATAGTAACATTCGAATATAAGGATGTATTTGCGTGTTTCCGTGATAAAGTTGTCATAAATCGATTTGTTTTCTGGAGAAGGGGAGATTCAGCCATAGCAGCCTCACATGTAAAACCTCGTAAATTTGTGAGCCGGGAACTGTTGCCGAGTGTACATTGGGCACAGAATCAATATGTTTTAAGCATGCGCGGAACGACCCGTAGATTATATGATTTTGAATTTATGTATGTGATTGCGGGCGAGATGCGCGTACATTTCAGCAATGAGCCCGATCCGACCACATACAATGCCGGGGATCTGTTATTTCTGCAGTCGGCTGATTATCATCGGATAGAAATTACATCTGCGCCAGGCGCACAATTGCTAGGCATTCATTTTGACTTTTACGATGAGCTGGATATCGGAAATGATCTCGGCGTCATTGTCGACGAACAGGCGGTACACGATGACCATTTCTGTTTCCTGCCGGTTAACGGACAGGGAGAGGCTATATTTGCCCGTCGCTATACTTCTATTCCTCAGGAGATTGTGCGTTGGATGGATGTCATAAAGGATGAGTTTATGTCCGCTAGGCCAGAATTCGAAACGGTATGCAGAGGTTTGATGCTGCTTATTATTACCGCACTAATGAGACATCAAGAGAAAATCGTAAGGGTAGCCTTACCTGCCTATGACAAGGCGCTTCATGAATTGACAGAGGAACTGCATCAGAATATGCATATGCAATGGTCTAATTCAGCCATGGCGCATCGTCTTAATCTAAGTGAGGACCATTTCATTCGCTTGTTCAAAGAAACCTTCGGGACAACACCGTACCAGTATTTACAGCGTATTCGCCATCATGAAGCTATCAAATATTTGCGAGAGTCGGATTTGAAGATCGAATATATTGGTGCGCTTGTGGGATATAAAGACCTTCATCAATTCAGTCATGTATTCAAAAAATGGCAAGGGGTTTCACCTAGGATGTACCGGAGGATGTGCAATATTTTATGATACAGGCACGCTTCCCAAATGGAGATGGCATAATCTTCCTACGTACGAAAATTCGTGCCGTCCAGCGATTTCAAGTCAAGGCTGTAACCTTAATCGAGAGAACAATGAACTAAAACAAAGAATAGGTTTCCTACAGCTTGCCATATGGGGGGCTAGTGGCTTATTTGACCAAGAGAGCGCTTTCTTGCCTGAGGGGAATACGGAATCGATATGATAAGATAAATAAAAAGAAAACGTTATCCAGTTGAAGTACAACGGGGGATGCAGCAGATGGGGAATGGGACCAGATTTTGGACCAAAATAAACCTTTTTAAAGGTGCACCGCTATCTCCTGAAAGCAAACTGAGCAAGAATGCCGTCACGGCACTGCTCATTCATTGCTGCTTTCAGTTCGGCGCATCCATGTCAGGCTTGTTTTTAAATTTATACTTATGGCGGTTAACGCAGGATTTGATGATCAACGGGATTTACAACATCATCGTATTTTTGCTCACACCGCCTGCATTCGCGCTTGGCGGATGGATTGCCAAACGGCGTGACCGAATGGTTACCTACCGGCTCGGAATCGTGATGATCGCGGTCTTTTATTTGATGGTCGTCATTGCTCAGGAGCATGTCGCGCAATATTACATACTGTTTGCTATTTTCAACGGGATTGCCGCGGGCTTGTATTGGACCGGTTACTTAGTCATTCAATACGATGTCTCAACCGAAGCGAACCGCATCCGTTTTCTTGCGATCAATATGATTGCGTTTAATGCTTCCGGGCTTGCCGGACCTGCGCTAGCCGGGTTCATCATTCAGCGCAGCGAAGGATTGCAGGGGTATGTCATTATCTTTTCCATGGCGTTTATTATGTTTCTGATCGCTGCGATTGTGAGCTTCCGTATTCCGATGATTCAATCCCATCACAAAGCGTATTATTTGAAATTCATGGGGCTTGTTATGAACAAGAACCGGCGATGGAAGAAAGCCTTGTTTAGTTTTTTCGTGCTCGGCCTATTCCAGGGCATTATGCTTTTTTTGCCAAATATCATGCTTTTCCAAACCGTCGGCCGCGAGGATTGGGTCGGGTACTTAGGGGTATTTTTCTCCTCGCTTACCGTTGCTACCGGGTATGTCATATCAAGAAAAGCGCAGAAAGAGCAAGTACGCAAATATGTGCTGCTCTCTACGACAGGCGTGGCACTCGGATCGTCGCTGCTGCTTGTCCAAGTTGAGTTTTGGTCAGTCGCCATATTTATGATTTTGTTCTCCATTTGCAACCCGCTCGCTGTCAACACGCTGACTTCTTATTATTACCGCTTAATCGGCACGCTGCCATTGAAAGGGCAGCTTCGCGTAGAGTCTGTGGTCATGCGGGAGCTCTTCCTTAATGTTGGGAGAGTGTTGTCCATTACGCTGCTTATCTTTCTAGCCAAGGATTTGGAATCGATATGGATGCCTGTTGTGCTCTTCGCAATGGCCGTGCTGCAGTATATTTCGGTGCTGTTGATAAAAGAGGAGCCCTGCTCGGAAAAAGCGCTGTAAAATAAAGCGTGTCAGTCGCCTCTGCTTCCGGAAACGGGAGCAGAGGCTTTTTGCTGCCCAGCTTCTGCCCTGCCCGCAGAAATACGTGGACGATAACTACGCCTACGGGCTATCATTAGCCACACTTGCAGGCATGTTTCTTCTGAATGAAACATGCCTGAAACAGGTCCAGCATGGATTTACGCGGACTTACGCTGAGAAAGACATAAAGCTTTGCAGCAGCTCGCGAAGCCGTGCGGGATTGCCAAGCATAGGCAGATGACCAGTATTCATGCTTAGCACGGCATGAGGGTCCAAATTGGCAATCATTTTATTTTGCAAAGCGGGGCTGAGCTCCCTGTCATTGCTTAGCTTCACATACAGCTTTTTCACCGATGGCACAACCGCATCAGAACGGTCTAAATATACGCGGAGAGACTCAGGGATAAATCCGTCAATAAGCTCGGTTGCCTGCTCCTCTGTTAGATCATGGCATATTCCGGCGCGAATAGCAGATCTGGGAGGCTTGGTTCCGAACATCCGCAGGAGGGCTCCCATCAGGATTCTATTCGGCATGGGGAGAGTCGAGAGGAATGAATTGCCCTTGCTTGGAATAATCGCGCCAATTGCTATAAAGCCTGCAATTCGCTCCTTGAACTCTTCTGCTAGTCGAAGGGCAAGCACACCTCCTAAAGAATGGGCAACGATTATGAATCGCTTAATGCCCCATTGCTTGATTTGCTCATGCATATAAGCCGTATAATCCGCCAAAGTTAGCTTGTTCCCTGCTTCATGACGACTGCTTCGATTCGGATAATCAACGAGTAAATAAGGATATCCGAGACTCTCCACCGTTTTACTCCAGATCCCGCTGTTCAAACCGGCCCCATGGATGAATATGAAACCAACTTCTTGCGGCAAAGCATCGATCTTATTCATGTGTATTCCCCCCACTAATCAATCGTTTGGATTGGTGCTGCACTTATATCCTATCCTCTAAATAAGACAGATATTGTCTTGTTTGAAAATTAAGCTAAAATAAAGGGAGTGAAAGTGAGGGTTGCCTTTGCAGAAGTCGCAGCGGCTTATTCAATTAATGATGATTGTTAATGCGAGGAGATCATTCACGGTACAGGAGCTAGCCGATGAATTCGGCATATCCACTCGCACGATTACGAGGGATTTGCTCGAGCTAAGCGAGCTAGGCGTGCCAGTCTATTCCGTACAGGGCCGCGGTGGCGGATATAGGCTGCTGCAGGAGCGATTGCTTCCGCCGATCAGCTTCACGGAAAGCGAAGCGGTTGCTATGTTTTTTGCCGGACAGTCCTTGGATTATTTCAGCTCGCTTCCGTTTGGAGAAGGGGCGAGCTCGGCGCTCCATAAGTTTTATCATTACTTGCCCGCGGATATGAAGGAACATATCGACCAGCTGAGAAATAGGATTGCACTCTATAGCCCTTACCGGGAAATGTCCCCCATTATATTGCAAACTCTCCTACAAGCGATTATGAATCGCAGCGTTGTATCGGTGTCGTATCGTTCCGGCAATGGAGTGAGTCTGCGGGATATTCAACCTATTGGACTGTATGCGAGCTCTGGTTATTGGTATTGCCCAGCGTATTGCTTCATGCGAGATGAGATCAGGCAATTCAGAGCGGATCGGATGATTTCTGTGGAAATGAACCCGAATGTAGAAAGTCGTGAAGAAATCGAACAGCTGACGCTGCTGGATAAACCAAATAAGCAGCTGCTTGAACAAACGCTGCTGCAGCTGGAACTAACGCAGCAAGGAGTTTGGCAGCTGGAAACGAATACGCGCTTTGCGCCTTTTATTAGCCGGAATGAAGATGGGAGCGGTACAGCTGCTGTACCAATTGTCTTAGAGGATCTGCCATTCTATATCGAGCTTATCTGGTCGCTTGGGGTGAAAGCCAAAATTGTCGCGCCTGCAGAAGGGGTAGCTTCAATGACTCAGAAGATTAGGAACATGCAAGAATTATATTATTCATAACGAGCAAAGGACGAATAGAGCAGTGTAGGCGGCGAACTGCTGCGCACTCATGGGCTAACCGAAGATAAATGTTCATGGTTTAGGCGTAGGGGCTGGTTCAAATAGTAATTAATGCAATAAAATAAATGAAAAAACATAAGCTATCTAGTATAATCAAGGCATACGGTAAATCCTTGCATAAGTTGGTGCCCAGAGTGAGTATGCTATTGGATATGAAGACGGTTATGGTCTTGATTGTATTTGGACATATTTTTTCGGTTATTCTCATCAGCGCCTATTGGCGTACCCATATGAAAGATCACTTGCTGAGCATGTTTCTAATCGCTAAAGCTACGCAAGTCCTTGCTTGGCTGGTGATCGTCATGCGGAACGGCATTCCGGATTTGTTAACGATTTCGCTGACAAACTCGCTTCTCTTTATCGGTTTCTCGCTAGAAACAGCTGCGATGCTGAAGCTTCAGCAGCGCTTCAGTCGTTCGATCCCAATGGTATACCTTACGCTGACGATCCTTGTCATTGCCGCTTTTCATATCGTTTTGTTCACAAGCAATCAGGAGAATGTAAGAATTGCAGTGGCTTCGATTGGAATCGCATTGTTTATGGCGGTACCAGCCTATTTATTGATTCGCTCAAAGAATCCGTCGTTTATTAAGAGAACAATCGGCTTTCTGTATGTTTCAATATTGGTTTCGCTGCTCGGAAGATCGTTCATTGCGCTTGGTACGCATGAAATGATCGGTATGTTCACGCCAAGCATCTATCAGACCTTTACGTTTCTGTCGTTATTTTTAATTATGTTCATCGGCAACATTGGCTTTGTTCTTCTTCTGAAGGAACAGGCGGATCAAGAGCTGGAAAGGCTCGCTAATTATGACGATTTGACGGGTGTTCTCAACCGAAGGACGTTTATTTCATTTTCCATGCGAATGATTGCCGAGCACGCTAGAAGAGGCGAGCATTTGTCTCTTGTACTATTTGACATTGACCATTTCAAGAAGATTAATGATACCTATGGGCATGCAATCGGCGACCGCGCGCTGCAGCAGCTGTCTGCACACATAGGCTCCCTGCTGCGCAGCAAGGACTGCTTCAGCCGATACGGCGGTGATGAATTCGCTATTCTGCTGCCAGAGACGGATGAGTACGAGGCCGACCAGCTGGTGGAAGCATTAAGGCAGTCCACCATGCAGGTACTTGTTCCCGAGATGGCGAGCAGGCTATCTATAAGCCTAGGCGTCGTTACCGTCCTTCCGACGGAGCAAACGAAGCTGGAATCGCTTTACAAGCTTTGTGACAAAGCGTTATACACGGCCAAGGATAACGGGCGCAACGTAGCTGCCCGGATGGAAATGGCAGCAATGATAGGCTGAACCTGCTTTTAATGACTACATACAGACCGATGTTTGCGCTTGGCGCTGACGTCGGTTTTTTGCATTCTTTACACCATTATTATAAAAGTTAAGGAAATCTTCATGTTTTCTTTAGTGATACATTACGTTTGCTAGAGCTGTCTTATCTATACTTAAAGTGAAAGAAAAGGCGAGCCTATTTGCCTAAATAGAAGGAGATGCTGGAGAGATGACGAGTACGCCCGTTATTGCGATTAAACGATTATCCAAAATATATGGAAGCAGTCCTGTAAATCAGGTCTATGCATTAAAAGATATTTCTTTCACGATGCAGGAAGGCGAGTTCATTGGCATTATGGGAGCTTCCGGCTCTGGCAAGACTACGCTGCTTAATGTCATTTCAACGTTGGACAATCCAACGGAAGGTACGATTAGCATTGCTGGTACGGATATTACCCGCATGAAATCGGGGGAGCTCTCGGATTTTCGCGCCGAGCAGCTCGGATTTATTTTTCAAGACTTTAATTTGCTGGACAACTTAACGGTATACGAGAATATTGCACTGCCGCTTTCTCTTCAAAACATGGCCGTCGGTCAAATGAAAAGCAAGGTGAACGAGGTCTTGGAGAAGCTTGGCATATCCCTGATCGCGGATAAGTATCCGGCCATGATCTCCGGCGGGCAGAGGCAGCGTACCGCAGCCGCCCGCGCGCTCGTGCATAAGCCTGCGCTGCTGCTTGGCGACGAACCGACAGGCTCCCTCGATCTGAAAAATGCAGTCAGCCTGCTTGAGACGATGAAGCGCTTGAATGAAGAAGATCGAATATCAATTCTAATGGTTACGCATGATGCGTTCAGCGCCAGCTATTGCGGGAAAATTGTGTTTATTCAGGACGGTCGGCTGGTTCAGGAGCTGCATCGCACCGGCAGTCGGGAAGTATTCTATAAGCAAATATTGGATGTGCTTGGCGACTATGGCAAGGCGGCAGCGTCGGCGACAAGTCCAATTTTGGAGGCTACCTATGCTCAGGAGAGGCGCTGAGGTGGGCTTATGTTATTCAAACTAGCATTGTCAGGCATGAAGAGCAGAGCCAAAGATTATTTGATCCTGTTAGCGGGACTGGTCATGTCGATCTCCATATTTTATATGTTTCAGACGATGGCTTGGAATCGCAGCTTTACGGAAGCGAATGGCGTCATTGATTCTATACAGCTCGTCTATAACATGGGTTCATTTCTGTTGTCGGCGATTACGCTTTTTTACATTTTGTACGCGAATGGATTTCTTCTTTCGCTGCGCCAGCGCGAGTACGGCTTATATCTGGTGCTCGGCGCTAGAAAAAGAAAAATTCGCTCGCTCATGTTCATCGAGACGATTGCGGTCGGAATCCTTTCGTTAGGAATCGGTCTAACGCTTGGTTTTGGTTTGTCCGCTTTAGTCGGTAGGCTGATGGCTGCTCAGCTTCATGTAACCTTGACTGGTTACCACGCCGTATACGGGCCTGCTGTTTTATTTACCTTTGTTTTCTTTGTCGCATTGTTCGGCTTGTCAGCGCTTTGGAATCAATTGAAGCTTGCAAGGCTTCAAGTGCTGCAGCTCGTGCATGGCCATTCACAAGCCGACCAGTTGTGGAAAAGCAGCGTGTGGAAGAGAGTGCTTGGTGTTCTAGGGCTAATTGCTTTAGGACTTGGATATTTTTCATTAACCTTCATGGAGCAGCTGCGGGAGATTGGACTGTTTACCGCTACGTTTATGACCCCAATCGGTACCTACCTTTTGTTTATGGTGCTGCTGCCTCCATTTGTGGCGATGCTGAAAAATCGCAACAGCTTGCGGGGATTACGAGCCTTTACCTTCGGTCAATTAAGCTTCCGGATTAACGGATTAACGAAGCTGCTGGCGACGGTTGCGATGCTGATTGCCCTTGGAGCGGGTGCAATTGCTGGAGGGATGGCTTTTATAAACGATGCAAAAATAAAAAGCGAAAGCTACAGCGTATACGATATGATTGTCCATAATCCGCTGCCTGAGGAAGAGAAGCTGCTTAACGCTATTCCGTTTGTGGATCGGCTGCAATATCGCTACAAGGTTGAGAATGGGAAGCTCTATTATGCGCGTGGCGATCTAGAGAAGCAAAGGCCGCTCATTCAATCGCAGCAAGGGAAGAAGGAAGTGGACTCATTAATCCGCGTAACGGAGAAGCTGCCTGTCGGAGAGGCAGGTGCCGGAGCGGCGAACAGCCCGGAATGGGATTCCTTTCTGTGGACGATCGCGCCTGATCAGTCCATGGGGTATCTTATTGTCGAAGAAGATCAATTCGAAGCGATACCGGTTGAGGCGAAATACATCATCATTGGGAAAACGAATGACTTTCTAGCCCATCGTGCGTCTTGGGCAGCACTTGATGAACTGAGCATAAGCAAGCATAAAGATGGTTACATGCCTTGGAGCAAATTTCAATATTACCAGAATGCAATCGGCAACGCGAGCGGAACTTTTTTTATGGGCTTTTTCCTCGGCATCGCCTTCTTGGCTATGATGGCAAGCTGTCTAATGTTCAAGGTGCTCTCTGGCGCCGCAAAGGACGTACAACGTTATGAAATGCTGAGTAAGATCGGCGTGAGGCGCGAGAAGCTGATTCGCTCGATTTATCAGGAGCTCTTCCTGGTCTTCCTTTTTCCTGGTATCGCAGGGGTGCTGCATGTCCTTGTCGGGATGAGGTTGTTCGCCTTTATCCTTGAGGAGCCTTATTATAAGCTATGGATACCGCTTGTCTTGTTTGCTGTTATTTATTTCGTCTATTATATGCTGACCGTTAAGCTTTATCAGAATCTAGTACTAGCAGGACGCAAGAGAGCTGCCGTATAAAATATAAATGGGGAAGAAGCTGTCCGAGTAAAATTCGGACAGCTTCTTTTTTCTTGGGACAAGACATTCGCCATCCTGCAACTTCTCTCGACTATTTGCGTCTAAATTCTGACACAGAAATATTTGGGAGGCGATAGAATGAAACGAATAAGCTCTTACCTGTTCGTTTTTCTATTTATCATAGCAGGATGCAGCAGTGAAAAGGAACTGGCTTCCGTTGCCGTTATCGACCAGGAGGCGACTAATTCCGTAAAGCAAACGATCAAAATGCCGAAGGATATGCCAAGCACCTTCGATTTCATGGTCCGTTACGGCTACGGCACGGCAAACAAAAACGAGATTAACACCTTTCAAGGCACGATAACAAAGGACTTAATCGCGAACGGAACGGCGACGACGCCAATGAAGTTTACCAAGGAAGAGCTGCGCAGCATTTATAATAAAATGAGAGAA
Organism: Paenibacillus sp. 2TAB23; assembly: GCF_052115165.1. NCBI lineage: Bacteria > Bacillati > Bacillota > Bacilli > Caryophanales > Paenibacillaceae > Paenibacillus > Paenibacillus sp. 2TAB23. The sequence goes on along the minus strand of NZ_JBFRGD010000009.1, from coordinate 144,025 downwards.
ATGGATATAATGAGCGAGAAGAAGCTGGAGACCGAAGTCAAAGGCTGTGAAACCGTCCCTTATAATGAAGATATTTGGGAAGTCAATGTAAATGGGAATACCGTAACGATGTCTTGGACCGATCGGTACTGCAGCCAAACGGTCGAAGCCGAGCAGCTGCTGGAGCTGCGCCAATTCGTGGAGCTAATCGTTCAGGAGCGAACGGAATATCAAAATTTGCCTGAATCCGAAGGCGGCTATGAATAACTGAGACATGCTCATCATAATGGCCATTACTTTGATCGAAATAGGGGATGGACAGGCTTGGATGAAGCAGCGCATACCCGTGGACATTCACTTATTCATGCAAGATAATCCTCTATAAGGTTTCTACAACCCCCGCAAATAACAGCAGTCCTGACTGGAGATCTTGAACGGCGAACAGAAAAGGGCGGTTGATATCCATCTCAAAGGTTTTGCTTGGCGGAGCGCTCCCGCCATCCAGGCCCATCCTCGTAACGGCAGCAGCTTCCGTGCCGCGTTCGGAAACGTCAATGATCGTTTTGTGCAGGATGTGGTTGATGTATAGATGATTGCCGTCAGCTGTATCAGCCATCATACTGAAGTCGGATCTCTGGCTGTCGAAAGGCAGGCTCATGCCCATCGCCTTTAAGGTATCGGCAAGATCAAGCTGATTTTCTATACGGAATTTCGGCAATGTTAGCTTTCCTTGAACCGAATCAAAGCGTTTGGTCCAGAAATCATCTTGTGTCAGCAGCTGTTCAATTAAAACGGAACGGTCTGCATTTGGCTGGGGAAGCACGACGAGCATCCCCATCTGTCCATCGCCGTAAGGCAGCCGAACCGCTTGATAATCGGCGGTTTCCTCGTATTCATATAGTTGCTGCTGATGCATATAAGAAACTTGAGGCGTATTCCCGTCAGCGTTTGTAAAGCTCCCCATTTTGGTTTGTTCCGGCTTAAAGGGGTCTTTCCAAGTTCCGTTGAAATAAAGCGCATTAATCAGCATCAGCTTCGTAGCTTCCGGAATCGGTTTATCGATAATAGTCGGAATTAGACCGTTCGTTTGTTCGTTCACCCATTTATTGATTTCTTTACTAGTAGCTGGTTGAGATAGATCACGCTCATTCAGCTCGGCGGCATAAGTGTCCTTCACTCGTCCGAGATAGTCCTCCCTAAAGGGCCAGCCCTTTTGGAGCCAAAGCGAATTGGCAATGGTCAGCTTGATGCCAGGGCCTGGCTGGCGAAGTAGCTCGTTTAGCTTTTGTTGTCCTTTATTTAACTCATCGCGAGTGAGTTTATCTACAAGCATAGTGCTCGCCATTTGGTCAAACGTGGCGCCACTTGCTCCATTAATAGCCATAGCTAATGCTTGGGTAAGGCTAATAGGAGAGACGGTTACATTTTCTCCTTTGTCAGCATCGTAGACTTGCTTCAGGACTGACAGGCCGAACGCGTTCACGGCTGTCACTACCCGATTATCTGCTTGACTAGCTAGCTGGGCACGATCCCTATTTGTAATTTTCGTTTCGGTGGTTTGCCCACAAGCCGTAAGGAGCAATGAGGCGGCAACAGCTATGATTTGAAGTTTGCGAACCATGAAATATCCCCCATTTATTGAAAGTGTTACCTATACAACGATCAGCAGTGGAGGAAAGTTGCTGCATAAGATTGCGAAGTACCTATCGATGCGCCAAAGGAACAAAAAATTAACAACACAACATATTGTTAATTTTTTGTTCTTTGCGCCCGGAAGACCTCATTTCTTATACAATAAGAGCATTCGGTTCATTCAGGAGGCCAAGCAAATGAGGTCATTTTCGAAGGAAGAAAAAAGCTGGATGTGGTACGATTGGGGACATTCTGCCTACTCGATTATCATTTCAACGGCCGTGTTCCCGCTTTTTTATAAAGCGGCGGCAGAGGACGCAGGTGTTAGCGCAGCGAATTCTACAGCTTACTTGGGATATACGATTGCGATTTCGACGTTTATCCTTGCTTTGCTAGGGCCGATCTTAGGCACGATTGCCGATTACCAAGGCTTCAAAAAAACGTTTTTTGCCGGCTTCAGTTTGCTTGGCATTATTGCTACCGCGCTGCTTACGTTCATTCCGAATGACAGCTGGGAGCTGCTGCTCGTCTGTTATATGTTCATTGCGATCGGCTCGGCGGGGTCTAATGTGTTCTATGACGCATTCCTCGTGGATGTCACCGACGACACGCGGATGAATAAAGTGTCTGCCCGCGGATTTGCGATCGGATATATCGGGAGCACGATCCCCTTTATTATCAGTATTGCCATTATTCTTCTAGCTCAGCAAGAGGTTTTGTCGATATCCGTCACGGCGGCAAGCCAGATGGCGTTCTTCATAACGGCTCTTTGGTGGGGCGTATTTACTCTGCCGATGCTCCGCAACGTACGTCAGAAGCATTACTTGAACCGCGAGCCCCGAATCGTCGCGAACAGCTTTAGGCGCCTTTACGAAACATTAAAGCAAATCAAGCAGCATCGAGCGATTTTCTTGTTTCTGCTCGCTTATTTTTTCTATATCGACGGCGTCGGGACGATTATCACGATGTCTACCGCTTATGGAACCGATCTCGGCATCGAATCGACGGACCTGCTTATCATATTGTTCGTCACGCAAGTGGTTGCTGCTCCGTTCGCGATGTTGTACGGGCGTTTAGCTGATCTGTTTTCTAGCAAAATCATGCTGTACGTCGGTATTTGCGTCTATATCATCGTATGCATCTACGCCTATTTCATGAAGTCGGCGTTCGACTTCTGGGTGCTGGCCATGCTGGTTGCCACCTCGCAAGGCGGCATCCAGGCGCTGAGCCGGTCTTACTTCGCACGGATGGTGCCTAAGGAGAATGCGAACCGGTTTTTCGGGTTTTACAATATTTTCGATAAGTTCGCTTCGATTATGGGTCCGCTCCTTGTCGGCGTAACCGCGCAGCTTACCGGCCATACGAGCATGGGCGTATTCAGCCTCATTATCCTGTTCATCGTAGGGATCGTCATTCTTAAGCGAGTGCCGGAACCGGGAGCATGAAAAAAAACCGCCCGCGCTAGCAAAGGGGAACGGTTTTTTTCCATTATCTTACCTGCTGTTTTAGGCTGTCCTGCCCAATGAAACAATCGAATAAGATCGTCTTTTATTTCTGTATGGAATACTTTAAATGAACAATATGGCTGTTCGTTTGTTTGCCATCCCATTCCGTGTAAAGGAGAGCTTTGCCGGATGGGCTCCAAGCAGTCACGGCATTGTCGACATCTACTGCCAGCGAGGTGGACTTGCCGGTTAACATATCGTAGACATAGAGCCCTTTTATGGTCGTTCCGTTTACGTCCGCCTTCTCGCTGTACGCTATCATCCGCTGATCCAGCGACCATGAAACTCCGCCGAGCTCCGTGCCCTCTGCGATCGTTTTTTGATTTTTCCCGTCTGCGTCGCTTAGAATCAACTTGCTTTTGGTGCCATTAGTTTGCAATATGAGCAATTGATTCCCATCGGGCGAGGAGACTACGCGATAAACATGGTCTATACCCAAATTTGTTTTTTCCTTGGTACTCAGGTTCATCACCATTAAGGATTCATCGGATTGGGTATTGTAATAAACCTTATCCTTTATTTTTTCAACGATATACAATGCTTCCTCATTCAATCCTGCGAGCGGAGCGATGCTCCCTGACGTGCTTGCCGTATAGGCACCGCCGCTGTAAGCTGCGCCGATAATTGTTTTTTCGTCCGCCCATTTGGCACTAACGGCTCCTCCGATAGAGCCCCCAGTAATTCCGAATGATTCCAATGTATCGAGATTCAACACATAATAGACAGGATCGCCCAAATCGAATTGTTGATACAGCAAATGCTTTCTATCGGAAGATAAGGTCGCTTCACCTAAAAATACATTATCCTGTTCCTTTAGCAGCTCGTATTGTTTAGTATTCAGATTGTACAAATACAAGCTTTTAGGATAGGAATCCGCCAATTCTTCCAGCTTCATTTTGTCTAGCGACGTATTTTCTTTTGAAACGACGACGGTTTCCTCATCGATCCAGTCAGTAAATGCCACATTTTCATAAGCTTCTACTTTTTCCACGGAAACATCAGGCTCGCCTGTCTCCTTGCCAGCATTATCAATGACCGTTATCGTTTCGCCGGGCTCTTTGATAATCACCTTGCTATTGTTATCTTCCGAGCTGCAGGCTGCAGTGAACACAAGCAATGCTGCTGCCAACCCCATTATGGCCATTTTTGTTTTCTTCATCATGATCGCCTCCTTGATACCTACAATATCAAGAAATTGTACCCAAAATACAAACGAATGTTTCCAAGATGTAAACAAATGCATCGAAATGGCACATGAATTGCTCGGTTATGTTGGTTTATAAACGGGAAAAGAGATTCTGAATACGGTTCCTGTCTTATCCGTCCTCACAAGAGCGATAGAGCCCCCTTGTAATTCGGTATATTGCTTCGCAAGCGAAAGTCCGAGTCCTGCTCCGCCATTTTCCCGGGATCTGTTTTTATCAACGGTGTAGAAAGGCTCGAAAATCTTGTGTACCACCTCTTCCGGAATGCCTATGCCCGAATCGGCGATTTCAATGATAACCCGGCCGTCTTTGATCTCACTTATCACCAAAATATGACCATTCGCTTTATTGTATTTAATGGCGTTATCCAGAAGATTGATAAGCACAATGGTCATGCAGTCTTTATCAGCTTCTACATACGCCTCGGTTAAAACCGTTTCCAGCCGCAAACCGAACTTATCCAGCTTGCCTCTCAGGCTGTTCAGTACGAATTCAATCGCTTGCTGTACGTCGATCTTTTCCTTGTTGAATTCAAAATCATATTTTTCCAATGAGGCTAATTGCAGAACCTTTTCCACCATTTCGTACAACCGTTGCGTTTCGCTATTGATATTTGTTTTTGCCGTTTCAAGCAGCTCCTCGTCATCCGGATACATATGGAGCAGATCGATATAGGCTTTGATAGATGTTAACGGCGTTTTAAATTCATGTGTAACGCTGCCGATAAACTGCTTTTGCTGCTGATCAAGCTTGGATAACTTATGGACCGCCATGGTTAGCTTTTCGCGTTCCTGATCCTTATCCCGCATCGTTCTCATAATTTGCTCGCTCATATCGCGAATCCCTTCGCTCAGCTCGCCGATTTCATCCTTTCGTGCGAGCGTGTCTATCTCAAATTGTCCCTCCCGAATCCGATCCACCGCAGCATTCAGCCTGATGATCTTACTTGCAAATGAATTGAAGTAGAAATAAGCGAGAATAAAGCTAAGCAAAAACACACCAGTTCCAATATAAATGAACAATTTCTTGATTTGGTTGTAAAAGGCAAGGTTCTTTGCAAGGGAGTAATTAAACTGTACAACGCCGACTTGCTCATTGCCTGTTTTTAACGGGGTCATGTAATACAACGAATCGTTGTCCGTCAAATAGGCTGTTTTATTTTTCAGCGCAAAGGCTAATGTTTTACTTATGCTGCCGGATGTCATGCTCGATTTATCTTTATTCATGATGACCCCTTGCAGATCATACACGACGACCGAATGCCCGCTAATCAATTCCAATTGACCTGCAAAATCCTTGCCTTTCTCGGCGAGAAAGGTATGAGGCACTTTATTAGACTCGGCCATAAGGGTCTGGATAAAATATACGTTTGCGGTCGCTCCTTGCTGGGCCAAATACTGCTCAACCTCTAGCTGTTGATTTTTTTGAATGCCTTCCAGTACCAGCAAGCTTAGAATGAAAACAGTTAGGAGCAATAGGGCAGCCAAAAAAATACTGAATTTAAATTTTATGCTGATTCTCATTCTAACCTCCCGAAGCTTTATAGCCGATACCATGAACGGTTTGTATCATTTCGCTACTAGCCGGACCCAGCTTTTTTCTCACTCTCTGTACATGAATATCCACGGTACGTGTACCGCCTATATAATCCATGCCCCATACCAAGTCCAATAGCTGCTCCCTCGTATAAACCCTATCCGGGCTGGATACCAGCAAAGCGAGCAGATCATATTCTTTAGGTGTCAAGTCAAGCTTGTTGCCGCCTGCCCAAGCCGTGCGCTTACTTGCATGCAGCATGAGTGGACCCAGCTTAATCTCGTCAAGCTCTTGCTTTTCTCCGGCAGCCTGCATTCTTCTCAGCAGCGATCTTAAACGAGCAAGCAGCTCCCGCATATCAAAAGGCTTTGTGATATAATCGTCTGCTCCCAGCTCCAGCCCTAAAATTTTGTTGACGATATCTTCTTTGGCAGTCAGCATGATCACGCCAATGCGGCCTTTATCCTGCAGCTTCTTTAAAATGTCATAACCATCCATGCCGGGAAGCATGACGTCCAAAATAATGGCATCCGGCCGATAGGCATGAAATTTATCCAATGCTTCTGCTCCATGATTTACAACCTCGACGGTATATCCTTCTCTTCTTAAGGCGTAGGCAATAGCATCCGCAATTTTTTTCTCGTCTTCAATAACCATAATTTTTTCGTTCATCGAATCACCAATCCATTCTTTCTGCATAGTAACAGTCTATCACCCTTGGATTTGGATCGAAAGCAATTGACTCTGCCATATTCTTGTTTTTCGAAGATTAGAAAAATATCACAATTGGCCTCGTGTCCTTACCCCCACAAACGACATAAGAAATCCGAAACTAGTTTATTGAGAAAGTGAAGGGAGCGGCTCATGAAACACTCGAAAGCGGTAACGCTTATAAGCCGGATCTACCAAAACCAACATCCGTTATTTGATTCCGAGGAAACGGCAAAAGCAGCAATGGACGATATCGATATTTTCCAAGTCGCTCCCCAAGTCTATTATTTATTGAAGAGCAGCGGCTTATTGGAAGACGTGCCTGCCGAGCACCGAAGCAGGCTTAAATCGGGCGTGGATGCTGTTTTGTTTCAAAACATGCTGATCCGCTCCGAGATGTACAAGCTTCTTGATGCGTTTGAGCATTCAGGAATTCAAGTGATCGTGCTGAAAGGCATTCGGCTGTCTGAACGTTTTTTTGGACATTTTTCGGGCAGGGGAACATCCGATATCGATCTGCTAGTACGCCCAGAAGATTTGGATAAGGCAATTGCCTTATTGGAGCGCCATGCGTTTATCCGGTATATAGAAGACGATGCGGATCATTTCCATATGCTGTTGAATAAATTTTATGCGAATGAGGATTTTCCGCTGCTCGGGGTGGAGCTGCATTGGAATATTTTGCGCGAGCATGTCTCGGATACGGATATGAGCAGCTTTTGGATGGATGCGGAACCGATTTATCCCTATCAATTGGTGAAGGAGCTCTCGGCCAAGGACACCTTTTACTACCTATGCCTACATGGCTATAACCATAATATGTTATCACTGAAGTACGTTATCGATATTGTGCACGTCCTGAGATGCTGCAGCGCGGAAATAGACTTGGGCCTGCTCTTTGCACAGGCAAAGAGCGATGGAAACTATGCCAAAGTACTAATTGCGCTGACCATTGTCTATGACTTGTTTCCCGAGCTGCATGAAATCAAGCCGCTGAACGTACGGAGACGCTGGCCGCTTTGGAATATCGAACTGATGCGAAATGCCCAATTCGGGATCAGAAACTGGCGATTTTATGGCTTCCATCTGTTTTCGGCCTTCGTCGCCTACGATTCGGTTAAACAACAGTGGGCACATCTGCGTTATTTACTGCTGCCGCCAAGAGATTATGCCTTGGACCTATTAAAGTATGCCAATAGATCAGACGTCCCGGATTCGAATGAGTCGATGAGCAAAATCTATGCCAAAATCTATAAGAGAAGACTCCAATTCTGGATTCGAACCATTCGTGCCAAAGAAAAGAAGAATTAATTCGAATACTCTCGTTTTATTAACATGAAAAGCAGGTATTAATACATTTAATTATAGTATTATATTACTAATTTTAATAAATATCATTGACTATCGCTATAATATGGCATAAATTCCTTGAAAGGAGGTGAATGAATTGAAAAAATATGAAGCTCCTAAAGTACTTGCGCAGCATACTGTCGAATTTGGAACAGCAAGACCAAGCGATAAAGTCGGCGGCTACGAATGGTGCCAAAAACGTAATTTCAAACCTATGTTTTGCAGGCATTATATCGGAGGTTAACTAGAAAGCAATGATAAATATGATCTGAGAAGCGGAGCTGACGTATGAGTTTGCTCCCTTTTTCTTCTCAGGAATAACTTCGGAAAGCGGTGCAGCATGACGTACACTTTGCATACACAGGTCGGCAGAAGTTCGATCGCTTTTCAAATTCAAACGACCATTTTATATGATGAATTAACCGCGCGCTTTCGATCCTTTGAAGCAAGCGGCAATCTCGAAGCGTCTGACATACAGGTGGAGGTCTACGACTTTTACGGGAAACCTTTCGACGACGGGCCTGTTGAGATTCAAGAGAACGGCGACGAATATATTTATGTCCGCGCGGACTATAAGCTCGTGACAACACCTGACTACAGCCAGGCAAAAATTTATGTTCACGATGACCTTGCACTCAAGCACGCCTTAATCAATCTCTACAGCGCCTGGCTGATCCATCGGCGCGCAGGGCTGCTCATCCATTCGTCGTGCGTGGTGGAGGATGAACGCGCTTGGATGTTCGCCGGGCCTTCGGGAGCAGGCAAGTCGACGGTAGCTGATCTTTCCGTTCCCCGTCCTATTCTTTCCGATGAGGCTACGCTCCTATTGTTTGAGCCGGATGGTTCGATTACAATCCATGATTCACCATTTCGGAGCGAAATGGAAGAAGCATGCGAGCTTCCAAGCAGTCCTTTGGCGGGCATTCATTTTCTGATCCAATCGCAGGATGTAAGGCGGGTAGGTATCCGCAAAGGAGACGCGCTGATTTCATTGCTGGATAAAGTTTTTTATTGGGAACATAACAAGCTGGAAACGGCAAAGATGATTGCGCTTTGCAAGCAGGCGGTAGAAGGCGTACCGGCTTACGAGCTTTATTTTCAGAAAAACGATACCTTTTGGGGAGTGATATCATGACGATACTGGCTGACCAAACGTTGCGGAGACGGGAAAATATCGAGACGGCTGAGCTGGATGGGGAGTGGCTGCTTCTGAACATCGACACCCACGCCATTACGAAAGTGAACGAGCTTGGCGGGTATATTTGGTCAATTATTCCTGATTATCCAAGTGTCACAGAGCTGGCTGAAAAAGTACATACCGAATACGGCGTTGAGATGGAAGTTGTTCTCGTTGACGTTCAAGCGTTTGTTGAGATGCTAATTGAGGCCGGACTGCTCATACATGCATGATTTGACGCAAGTCATGTCAGCAGTAATCCGGCGTGCCGGAAAGATTGAGCTGCCCTCTGCGGGTATCAGCATGTATCCTTTGATCAAGGAAGGAAACGTAAGCACCTTCCTAACCGTGCCGCGGGACGAATTGAAACTTGGCGATATTTGTTTATTCGTTAACGACCAAGGCGCGTTGACCGGACACCGCCTGTACGCCGTAAAGAAAGACGGCTCAAAGGAATTATTTATCTTCAAGGGAGATACATGCTTTGAGCCGGATGATCCCGTACCGTTCACGAGCATTCTGGGACGATGGACCGGCGTTCGCCGTAACAATCGTTTTCAAGCTGCGAATCATTGGAGATCCAGGCTGCTTGCTTTACTGGCTCTGCGTGTACCTAAATGGCACAAAGTGATTCGATGGTGCGCAGAAAGAAACGAACGTTATATGTAACTGCCGGTGAGTGACATTGACAAAGGAGTATTTTAAATTGAAAACGAAGAATGCGAAGCGGGAAGCGGGTAAACCTGTTAAAGGCGTCGCAGTCGGACAACAGGATAAGGAGAATCCATGGCTCCGTTTAAGGGCGGATGTGGATTTCACCGAACGACGATTTCGGCATTACGAGATTGTTTTCAAGACTTTGACCATGGAAATGGTAGACGAGCATGGAGAAACAATCATGACCTTCCATAAGAATAACCTGATCGATGTATCCGTTCGCGAGGCTCTCGGCGGAGCATCGTTTTTTATTATAACCGGTGATGGCGAGATAGAAGCGGCGAGATTCTCGATTCCGTACATCGAGTCATTCCGGCTGGCTGTTCCCGCGATAAGGAGCTGGCTGGCGGAAGGGTACGAGACTGGGGGCCTGACCCTCCCAGCTCTAGCAGAAGGTATGGAAACATATAGATGCTCAAAATGCGACAAAACCATCTCTCCCGGAGCAAGCAAGTGTTTAACCTGCAGCAGCAGATGGACCATGCTGCGCAGGTTGGCGGCTTATTGCACTCCGTACCGAAGCCCCATGCTGGTAAGCGCGCTGCTGCTTGTCTTATCCGTATTTATTGAAGTGATTCCACCTTATTTGATCAAAATGATTGTGGATGAAGTGGCCAAACCGTCTGGAAGCTTGAACGTGCTTTTTGCCTTGGCAAGCGGTTTAGCCCTTGTGCAGGTGTTATCTGCTGCGATGCAAGTCATTCGAAGCTACCTTGGCGTTCGAATAGGCGGGAAACTGGTAGGAGCGATCCGCCGGGATATGTTCGGCGCTTTGATGAAGCTTTCGATGCGCTTCTTCGATCACCGCCAGGTCTCTCAATTTATCGGCCGCATCCAGGATGATACCGATGAACTAAAAGAATTTTTGACGAACGGCATGGTGTATCTAGTCACGCAGATGCTGCTCGCCGTAGGCATCCTGTTTATGCTATTCCATCTGAATTGGCAGCTGGCAGCGATGATCCTGATCCCGACCCCATTCTTATTTGCCGGATTGTATTGGCTGTGGAAGAGGCTGGGCTCACTTTGGTATTCGCAATGGCAATCCGCCTTACATGTCAACAATGTGATTGGCGAAGCGCTTCAAGGCATTCGAGTCATTAAAGCCTTCGCGCAGGAAAATGCCGAGAAAAACCGTTTTGACAAGGTGAATAATCATTGGATCAATCGCACGATATCATTCGGTAATCTATGGCTTGGCGTATCTCCGATTTTCACGGTACTGACGGCTGTATTCGGCATCGCTGTTTGGTATTTGGGAGGACGATCGGTCATGTCCGGCACGATGTCGATTGGAACATTGACCGCCTTTACGACCTATTTGCTCATGTTCTTCGGACCTGTTCAAGCCTCCGGGCAGCTATTAAGCTGGCTTAACCGCTCGCTTGGCTCGGCCGAACGGATTCTCGAAATCATCGATGCCAAGGTTGATGTCCCTGATAAGCGGGACGCGGTGGAGCTTTCTTTCGTTTCTGGCGAGATCCGCTTTCATGGTGTGCGGTACGGGTATGAGGTGGAACGACCGGTGCTGAAAGATATTAACCTCACCATTCATCCCGGTGAAATGATCGGACTGGTTGGCCGCTCCGGTGCAGGGAAATCGACTCTCATAAACATGATTTGCCGCTTTTATGACCCGAATGCCGGAAGCGTTGTGCTTGACGGGCACGACTTGAGAGATATCCGGCAGGAGAGTCTCCGTAAACATATCGGCGTCGTGCTTCAGGAAACGTTTTTGTTCGATGGTACGATAGCCGATAACATAGCGTACGGCCGTCCGGATAGTTCGCCGGAGACCATTATCAAAGCTGCCCATGCAGCGAATGCCCACGATTTTATTTGCCGTCTGCCAGAAGGCTACGATACGCGTGTCGGAGAACGTGGACACCGCTTATCGGGCGGGGAGAAACAGCGTATCGCAATTGCGAGAGCGCTGCTGCTTGATCCGGAGATTTTGATCCTTGACGAAGCGACGGCATCCGTTGATACAGAGACGGAGCGGCTAATTCAAGAAGCGCTAACCCGCTTAATCCGGGGAAGAACCACCATCGCGATTGCCCATCGCCTATCTACTCTACGCCATGCGGACAGGCTTGTCGTCCTCGACCAAGGGCGCATTGTTGAAATGGGGACGCATGAAGAGCTTTACGCGAAACAAACGCATTATTATCGCCTGGTCGAATCGCAAAAACAAACGGCGAAAATACCATCGGAGGTCGGATAAGTTGAACCCGATATTTTTATTAAGCCGCTCGGAGCTGAGTCAAATCCGTTTGTTCCGAGCTTCTGACGGTAGCTTGCGTTTGGAGCAGGAAGGTAAGGCTTCGGCCCGCGTAACGCTTATTCGCAGTTTTCCGTATACAATGCCCGACCGGTTCATCTCGGTTCGCTCGGCGGAAGGGCGTGAAATCGCAATGATAAAGGATGTGAAGCATCTCGCGGAAGATAGCTTTCAGGCGGTACGAGAAGAGCTTGACCGAAATGATATGATTCCCGTCATTACACAAATCCTGGCCGTTAGAAAAAGTGGCAGCGGGTGGCTTTTGCGGGTCGATACGAATTATGGCCCGGCAGCATTGGTCATGGAAAACCTCCATGAAAGTATTCAATTCGTAACAGAAAATCGCTGGATGGTAACGGACAATGAAGGACGCCGCTTTAAGCTGTCCAATCCGGAGAAGATGGATGTACGAAGCCGTGAACATTGGAAGAAGCTGATCTGATTCCGGATTGTCATTTCAACGAGTCGTTTCTCTTATGAGATGAATAAGACATAGCTCGAGAGGCAGAGATGGAACCACCCTCCTTTTGGGCGAATATGATGCCATAAACGAAGCCTAGGAGGGATGGTATTGTACCCGGTTTACCCGTATTACAGCTCCAAAACAACCTGCGAGCAAACACCGATTACGTTTCCACCACAAAAGCAGGAAATTCAGCCTGGCATTGAAAGCTTGATGGTACCGCGCCCCATATTCGATAACCCTAATTATATTGGGAGCGGAAAGCTTAAAGACAAGGTGGCGATCATTACCGGAGGCGACAGCGGCATTGGCAGAGCGGTTGCCGTCGGTTTTGCCAAGGAAGGCTGCGATGTTGCCATCGTATACCTGTATGAGGAAGAGGATGCCGAAGAAACGAAGCGGGTAGTCGAATGTTATGGAAGACGCTGCATCAAGATAAGGGGCGATCTTCGCGATGAAGCGGTATCCGCCCAAGCGGTACAGCAAACAGTAAGTATATTTGGCAAAATAGACATTTTAGTCATTAATCAAGCTGTCCAATTTCCGCAAGACTGCATACTTGATATTTCAAGAGAGCAGCTGCTCGATACTTATCATACGAATATTTTTCCATGCTTCTACCTGACTAAAGCTGCGTTGCCGCATATGTGCTCAGGGAGCGCGATCATTAGCACGGCATCGGTAACGGCTTATGAAGGGAGAAGGGATCTTGTTGATTATTCGTCAACTAAGGGAGCGATCGTATCGTTCACGCGTTCCTTGTCCCTGCAGCTTGTCGACAAAGGCATACGGGTTAATGCCGTCGCTCCGGGACCGATATGGACACCGCTAATCGTATCCAGCTTTACAGCGGAGCAGGTATCTACCTTCGGTTCGGATACTCCGATGAAAAGGGCAGGGCAGCCCTTCGAGCTGGCGCCAACGTATATCTATCTGGCTTCGCAAGATTCTCAATATGTATCCGGGCAAGTGCTGCATGTTAATGGAGGGACCATAACGGAAACATAGTCCTACACAATATTAGTCAGGCCGCGACGTCTTGTGCTGCGCGGCCTTTGCTTATATCGCGTACGTTTGGGGTTTATAATATAATGAGAGCAGCATATGAAAACGTAAAGGCGTTTGTTGAAGGCAGAAGATTGCTTTATTGAATCTGCTCGAAAGGAGAATTTATAATGGCACGGATTGGCGAGATTAGCAGCATCAATAGGTATCCGGTCAAGTCTTTGGCAGGCGAGAGCCTAGCGAGCTGCCACATCGATACATACGGGTTAGCAGGTGATCGCTGCTATGCTTTTTATGATGAAACAAAAGAGGGTTGGGACAGTTTTATAACCGCAAGAAATATTCCGGCGATGCTTGCTTATCGGGCAGAGCTTGATGAAGAGAGCATGGGTTCGGACCATCCAACGATTCGCGTAACCTCTCCAGAGGGTGAGATATATAAGTGGGACGAGAGTTTATTAGTAGAGATGCAGAAGCACGCCAAAAATAAAATGCTCATGCGCAGCTATCCTGCAACCAGCCCGGAGCTTAAAGCCGTAGACGAAGGCAGCATTCTCATTATTACGAGTACAAGCTTGCAAAAGCTTGAAGCCATATGGGGGAAAGAGCTGGATCCACGGCGGTTTAGAGCCAATCTAGTCGTAGCTGTGGAGGATAGCGGGCTTGGCGAGGAGGAGTGGATAGGCAAGCGACTCTCCATTGGCAGCGCTGAGCTGCAGATCGATAAATATTGCGACAGATGCTCTATGGTAACGCTGGATCCGGATTCACTTGAACGTGATGCTTCCTTGCTTAGAAAGATCAACGAAGAGATGAATTTAAACTTCGGGGTTTATGCATCGGTCCAAAAAACAGGCGTCATTCAAGCAGGTGATCAGGTTCGGCTGATCGTTTAAAGAAGAGATGGGATAATGCCATTATTTTCCGTGAAAATAAATATCGCTAGTTAGTTGCCCGAACGGAGCAATAAGCTAGCGATTTGAAGTTTGTCAGGGAAGGAGGTTATCGAGTATGAAATTCAGAAGAGAAGTGATGGTCTTGCTCGCATGCTGCGTGCTGCTGCTTGCAGGCGCAGTCGGAATGGAATGGCTTAGACAAAGCGATGCCAAAAAGCCGATTGCAGTGGTGACCACTTTCAAGGGCGATCCAATGACTAATCGTGCTTTTACATGGCATAGCATGAAGTTGAATGAGGAAGCGCTCGTTCAAGTATGGGAAGGAACGGGAGAGATCGATTGGAAGCACGAGAAGGTCTTGACCTTCACGGGAAATACTACGGCGGTGGCAATAGCTGAGAACGAGCGTCAAGCTGTGCATAAGGCGGAAGCAAGCGGGCTTGAGCCAGGAACGGTGTACACATACCGTGTAGGGAGCGGAGACGCGAGGAGTTGGAGTGAACCGGCTGTTTTTACAACGGAAGCAGTGGATAAGGATTCCTTTACCTTCATAAACGTAACGGACTCGCAAGGCGTGGTGGAGCAGGACTTCACGCTTTGGGGCAATACGCTGGACAAAGCATTCGCAATGTTTCCTGAGGCTTCTTTCATTGTACATAACGGAGATTTGACGGAGGAGCCGGCCGATGAGCAGGCGTGGACGAATCTATTCAACAAAGCGGAAGAGTGGGTTAAGAGCGTTCCGTTCATGCCGGTAACCGGCAACCATGATGAGATTGAAGGTCATGCAGAGCGCTTCGTTTCTCATTTCGACTTGCCGGAGAATGGCGCAGCGGGATCATTCCCCGGGACAAGCTACTCATTTGATTATGGTCCCGTTCACTTTGTATTCCTGAATACGGAATCCAACATTAAGGAACAAGCCAGCTGGCTGCGAAGCGATCTTGCGGGCACGGAAAAAGAATGGATTATTGCTGCGCTGCATCAAGGCCCATATGGGGGGAATATGAATAAAAAGGTGAAGGGCTGGACGGAGCTGTTCGATGAGTTCAAGGTAGATCTTGTGCTGCAAGGGCATAACCACGAATATTCAAGATCATACCCGCTGCGTGACGGCAAGGTAACAGGTGATGGCGATTCGGTCGTTCAAAACCGCGAAGGTACGGTCTATGTCGTGACGAACACGTCTGGTCAGAAATTTAATGAGAAGAAGGAAGACAAGTTCTATCATAAGGTTCATTTTCAGAATGAGAAACAGATGTTCGCAGGGATTACAATTAGCGGAAACAAACTGACATATCAAGCTTACGATGTGTATGGGAGGAAATGGGATGAATTCGTGTTGGCGCATTCAATGTCTGAGCGTTGAGTCCTGCAAGCTGCGGCAAATAATAGATTGAAAAACAGCCATGCTCTCCGTTGTATTCGGAGAAATACGGCTGTTTTTTTTTGTAATTGTCTCGCAATGTAATATTAATTCAGCGGCAGTACGATCTGGAAACACGTACCTTCCCCTTGCCGGCTGGTAACTCCTATGGCGCCTCCATGCGCGCTCACGATAGATTGTGTAATGGCAAGTCCTAGCCCCGCACCGCCGTTTTTTCTCGTTCTGGAAGACTCGCTGCGGTAGAACCGCTCGAACAAATGCGGCAAATGCGATTCGGCAATGCCGACGCCATTGTCTGTGACGCGGATGATTGCTTCATGATTCTGTTCGAGCAGGTGTATGGAAATGGCTCCCGATTCTTCCTCCGTATGCTGCACGGCATTCAGAAATACATTTAAAACGACCTGCTTCATCTGATCGGCATGGAAACGACCTTTAACGGATGACGCCAGCTCGAGCGTAACGGTACGGCTGCCGGCAAGCAGCTGCAATTGCGGTTCCATCTCCTGCAGCAGCTCATCTAGGCTCGTATCGGTGAGCTGAAGCTGAGGAGCTTGGTCCAGCTTGGCGAGTGCAAGCAAATCTTCTACTAGCCGGTTAATCCGCTTCGATTCGAGCTGCATGCTGTTAAGCGCCCGGTTAAGCTGCTCAGGATTGGCGGCCGCTCCCCGCAGCAGCACTTCGAGGAAACCATGAATGGAAGTAAGCGGCGTACGCAGCTCATGCGAAGCATCGGCTATAAATCGGCGCATTTTTTCAGTTGTTTTCCGCTCTGTCTGGAATGAAATCTCGAGACGTTCAAGCATCCCGTTAAAAGCATCCGATAACCGGTCAATTTCCTCTTGTCCTTGGCTTTCGGGAATGCGTGTCGTTAAGTTCCCGGCATCCGTTTGCTGCGCAGCAACAACGACGCGAGATAAAGGGGTTAAGGTACGGCGAAGCAGCGGCAAATAAAGCGCAAGCCCGGCTGCAAGCGCAAGTACAGAGAGACCGCCAAATATGGCAAGCTGAGTCATAAGCAGCTGTGTGAGTGAGTCTGTATCTGTACTTACTTGTATGAGGCCTTCTGCTTTATTGGGCGGGCCGGCGAGCCGATAAACGACAAGCTGTTCGATTCCAGCGGCATTATCGACAATCTGGTAATCGAGCTTCTCGTGTTTCTCTAATTGTTCCGTTATTTGCGCATAATCACCTGCCGGAAGAATCGGCGCGCTTACATTCGTTTCTTTAGAAATTTCGGTGACCATGCCATCCCTGCCAATGAAGAGGATGGATAAACCAGGTTGATAGAATAAGGGCGAATCTCTTCGCTCTTTTGGCGGCCGATCCGCGGAAGCCGTTTCCTCGCCTTGAATGGAACGGTTGCCGCTTCGGTCCCCCAAGTTAGGCGCATTTCCACCCGAGAACCAATCCATCGGCATCGACATGACTTGGGCATTCAGTGCTTCGGCTTTATTCTTATAGACAAAATCTTTCATGATGATGTATTGAAGAATGCCGATAAGCATTAACAAAGCAGCAATGATGAGCAAAGAACGATAAAGCAGCTGGTAGCGTAAAGAACGAGGGGAGAAGAGCCTCTTGACGTTTAGCTTTTTTCCCGCGTTCATGACAAATCCATCCGATAGCCTGCTCCCCGTAGTGTTCGTATAAGCTTATGTTCTTTGTCATTCAGCTTCTCCCTGATAGAACGAATATACACTTCAACAATATTCTCATCTCCGCCGAATTGATATCCCCATACCTTGTCCAAAATAAGCGATTTGCTCAGAACGATTCCGTGATTCAGAATGATGAATCGGAGCAGCTCGTATTCCGTTGGGGATAGCTCCAGAATGCTGTCCATATAGACAAGCTCTTTTTTTCGTTCGTCCAATCGGAACGGCCCGTATACGGTCTCGCCTAGTAGATTGGGGAATTGATTGCGGAGCCTTGCCCCGATTCGGGCAAGAAGTTCGCTGAAGCTAAAGGGCTTGACCAAATAATCGTCAGCTCCGAGTGTCAATCCCTTCACGCGATCCTCTACCTCATCTTTGGCTGTTAGCATAATAACGGCAATGTTGTCCCCGGTAGCACGGAGAGCAGTGCATACCTCAAAGCCGTTCATCCCTGGCATCATAATATCCAGAATGACAACGTGAGGCTGGAAATGAGCAGCTTCCCGCAACGCGGCTTCCCCGTCAAGGGCGGTTCTAATGTCAAAGCCCTCATTCACCAAACCTAACTCCAGAAATTGAACGATGTTAGGCTCGTCATCTACGAGCAATATTTTAATTCCTTGGAAGAATATCATGTTGGCAGCTCCTTTCACGTTGATACCTGTCTATTATCAGCTTTTTGGGCAAAAGATGCACCTGTTTACTTCTAAATTCAGCAAACTTTCAGCGGGTTGATAAAGGTGAATATTTTTTCAAAGCTGCAGCATTTTTTGGGAATGAAATTGAAAAATTGGGGATAGTAATGGGGTGCTCAAAAAAAATATGAAGGATGGTGTATTTTGCATGCAACAAAGTAAAAAAGAATTCGCATCAAAAGAAATCAGCAATACGTTCAGAAGGCTTGCGGCAAGATACATAGTTGCAGCGTTTTTGGCCATTTCGTTGATGCTGAGCATGCCGCATACGGGACACGCGATCGGCAAGCACGCCAAAGGGCCCGATGTTTATGTCATTCAAGGAATGCTGAAATCATTAGGCAGCTATTCAGGTCCCATTGACGGCTATTACGGAGCATCGACCGTGCGCGGCGTTAAGTACTATCAGAAAAAACATGGTTTGCCGGCTACCGGAGCGGTTGATGTTAAAACGCTACAATCTATTTCTTACTCGTACGCTGATTTGAAGGCGTCAATGAAAGCAAAAAGCAAAGCAAAATGGAATGGCAAAGCAAAGTCTATCGGAAAAGGTAACGGAGCAGGTGGCGGAGCAGGCGGCGGTGCTGGTGGCGGAGCAGGCGGCGGTGCTGGTGGCGGAGCAGGCGGCGGTGCTGGTGGCGGAGCAGGCGGCGGAGCAGGCGGCGGTGCTGGTGGCGGAGCAGGTGGCGGAGCAGGCGGCGGTGCTGGTGGCGGTGCTGGTGGCGGAAATGGCAGCGGCCAAGGCGAGAACCAAGGCAAGTCTGGCGGGATTGGCGGTGGCCAAGGCGAGAACCAAGGCAAGTCTGGCGGGATTGGCGGTGGCCAAGGCGGTAACCAAGGCAAGTCTGGCGGAATCGGCGGAGGCCAAGGCGAGAACCAAGGCAAGTCTGGCGGAATTGGCGGAGGCCAAGGCGGTAACCAAGGCAAGTCTGGCGGAATTGGCGGAGGCCAAGGCGGTAACCAAGGCAATAGCGGCCCGTCAGAGAACCAAAGCCCAGGCGGTACTCAAACGGAAAACCAAAGCAAAAGCGGAGCTCAACAATAATCGAGCTTCAGATATGCATGCTAAAAAGGACCTCTCGCGAGGTCCTTTTTAGCATGCAGAAACAAGAGGATATTGTTATTGCATAAGAAGCACCTGCATGAAAAAACAATTTCAAACCGAAACCGAAACCGAAACCGAAACCGAAACCGAAACCGAAACCGAAACCGAAACCGAAACCGAAACCGAAACCGAAACCGAAACCGAAACCGAAACCGAAACCGAAACCGAAACCGAAACCGAAACAAAGCTGCTGGCACCGCGGAGTTAAAAACGATTAAATAAGTGCACATCATTCTAAAAAAACATACATACGCGAATTTTTTCGGCATGCTACGATAGTTCATATTTGATCATTAAGGCTATAGCTTGCGGACGTGCAAGCAAACCATAATCGGATTAGAAGCAAGAAGCAAGAAGCAAGAAGCAAGAAGCAAGAAGCAAGAAGCAAGAAGCAAGAAGCAAGAAGCAAGAAGCAAGAAGTAAGATCCAAGAAGTAATAAGCAATGGCAAATGGAGGGTTAAATAAAAATATGCAAAACAATAATAGGATTAACAATCCGATTTTGACCGGCTTTAATCCGGATGCTTCTTTACTGAGAGTGGCCGAGGATTACTACATCGCCACCTCTACCTTTGAATGGTTTCCTGGCGTTCAGCTATACCATTCCAAAGATTTGGCCAATTGGGAGCTGATTCCGCATGCCCTGCAGCGTGTTTCGCAAATTGATCTGAGGGGGAATCCCAGCTCTGGCGGAATATGGGCACCGGCAATCTCTTATCACGAAGGCATTTATTATCTGCTCTATACGGACGTTAAGGCTCGCAAAGGCGTATTCAAGGACCTTTATAATTATTTGGTGACGGCTGACAGCATGAATGGGCCTTGGTCGGAGCCGATTACGCTGAACGGAAGCGGATATGATCCTTATTTGTTCCACGATGATGACGGCACGAAATGGGTGCTCAATATGCAGTGGGATTTCCGGGACAATCATTCGCGGTTCGGAGGTATTTTGCTGCAGCAATATGATCCAAGTAAGCAGAAGCTTGTCGGGCCGATTAAGAAGATATATGAAGGCACAAATATTGGCGTGACCGAAGGTCCGCAGCTGTTTAAACGAAGTGGTTATTATTACCTTCTGGTCGCTGAGGGGGGAACCGGCATAAACCATGCTGCAACGCTCGCCCGCTCGCGTTCGCTTGACGGTCCTTATGAAACAGACCCATCCTATCCGATTATGACGACGCGCGGAGCTCCGGATTATCCCCTGCAAAATGCGGGTCACGGCATGATCGTGGAAACGCAAAACGGCGAGTGGTACATGAGCCATATTTGCAGCAGACCCTTCGCCGGGACCAAGCTGAACCCGCTTGGCCGGGAAACATCGATGCAGCGCCTGAGCTGGACGGAGGATGGCTGGCTGCGTCTCGATCATGAAGGAAGGCTGCCAGCCTTGGCATTTCCTGCACCTGATCTTAAAGCCTGTCCTTTTCCAGAGCTTCCGGCGAAGGATAACTTTGATTCTCCCGTGCTCGGACTTCCGTACCAGACACTGCGCGTGCCAGCAGACGAGTCATGGCTTAGCTTGAAGGAGCGTCCGGGCTATTTGCGGCTGAGAGGACGGGAATCGTTGAGCTCTTGGCATCATCAGAGCATGGTGGCGCGCCGTCTTCAGCATTTCAGCTGCGTAGTTGAGACCTCTTTGATATTTGAACCTGAGAACTTTATGCAGATGGCTGGACTGGTATTTTACTACGATGAATTGGATTATTTTTACCTCCGCGTCACGCATGACGAAGACAACGGACGCAAGCTGGGCGTAGTATCCTCGAACAGCGGCAAGTATAGGGAAGACAGGGCCAGCGAGCTTAACGTCGAGGGCTGGTCCAGCTATTATTTGCGTGCAGTCGTCAAGGAGCGGGCGCTTCAATTCTATGCATCGCAAGACGGAGAAGCATGGATAGCAGTCGGCGGGGTGCTGGATATGGGAGTTTTATCCGACGAATACGGCGGCAAGCTCGGCTTCACAGGAGCCATGGTCGGCTTATGTGCGCAGGATATAAACGGGACGAAAAAACATGCGGATTTTGATTATTTTTCGTATACGGCCAATTAAAACAAAAGGAAGAGGGATTCATCCATGCTGAATGAAAAGGATCAATTGTGGTTAAACGAAGTGATTGTTAGATTGACGACGAAAATGGACGGGGTAAGCGAGAAATCCAAAAATAAAATACCTTATACGACGATTAACGGCGAGCATGATAATCGAGGAGCAGATAACCCGTCAGGCAATGCTACAGATGGCATCAGTTGGTGGACAAATGGCTTCTGGGGCGGCATGATGTGGCTGATGCACCATGAAACCGGCAATGAAAAGTACAAGGAGATTGCGAATATTTCGGAAAATATGCTGGATGAATGCTTCGTACAATATGAAGGCCTTCATCATGACGTTGGATTCATGTGGCTTCCTACAAGCGTTGCGAATTATAAAGTAACGGGCAATGCTGAATCCAAAAAAAGAGCTCTGCATGCTGCTAATCTGCTAGCTGGGCGTTTCAATCTGGCGGGCGGCTTTATCCGCGCATGGAACGACTTGGATGAGCAGGACACAAGGGGCTGGGCGATCATTGATTGTATGTTCAATATTCCTCTTCTCTACTGGGCAACGGAAGAGACGGGAGATCCGCGGTTTATGCAAATAGCGATGAAGCATGCGGATACTGCCATGACGGCGTTTGTAAGACCGGACGGTTCCGTTAATCATATCGTTGAATTTGATCCGTTTAATGGCGGCGTTGTGAAAACCTATGGCGGGCAAGGCTACGAGGAAGGCTCCTCTTGGACAAGAGGTCAAACTTGGGCGCTGTATGGCTTCATGATGAGTTATATTCATACGGGAAAAGAGGAATATTTAAATACCGCGAAACGAATTGCACACTATTTTATAGCCAACATTCCTGACAATGGCATTATTCCGATTGATTTCAGACAGCCGAAAGAGCCAGCATTCGAGGATTCGACAGCAGCTGCCATTGCGGCATGCGGGTTGATCGAGATTGCCAAAGCAGTGGGCGAGCATGAAAAGGACATGTATATGCAAGCCGCAGTGAAACTGCTGAAAACGTTGGATGAATCCCGCAGCGACTGGACCAAGGACTCGGATTGTATTTTATTGAATGGATCGGCCGCTTATCATAGCAATAATCATCACACCGCTATTATTTATGGCGATTATTACTTCATGGAGGCGATTTTCAAGCTTAAAGGCAATGATTTGTATCTCTGGTAAAGCATACGCCGCCGCGCGAGGACTGCTTGTAAATCGGATTCATGCAACATCTTAAATTATCAACACATCCGCCTTAAAAAACTTCATTTAAGCTGTCGGATTTTGATGTTAATCTTAGATCAAGGAACCGGAATTGAACAAGATGATGCGCACGTCTTGCATGAAGATTCCTCTTAAACAGCGGAAATTAAAGGGAGGTCACAAGAATATGACTAAAAAATCACTTATGCAAATGGCATCCATGATGGTGGCACTAACCGTAGTTTTGTCGGCATGCGGCGGCAATAACGGGAACAATGCGACAGCGCCAAGCAACGACGCAGGGTCATCCGAGAATCCTACCGAAGCGCCAAAAAAAGAAGTTAGCTTCACGCTAGCGTACGCGACAGGGGATCCCTCTACGAAGAAAGCAATCGAAACAACGATTGATGCGTTCACGGCTAAAAACCCGAATATTAAAATCGTTAACTATAGCGAAACGACATCGGCCTCTTACTTGGATTGGCTGAAAACAAAGGATGCAGTAGGCCAATTCCCTGACCTCGTCGAAATGCGCGATACAAAAGTATTCGTGGACGCCGGGAAAATCGTTGAGCTTCCTGAGGATCTCAAGGGCTTGTTCACACTGCTCCCGGAATACAGCGGAAAAGTATACAATGCGCCAATCACAGGAACCGCGCCTCAAGGCATCATCTACAGCAAAAAAGCGTATGCAGATGCAGGCGTAACGGAGCTGCCAAAAACGTACGATGAGTTTCTAGCCATTCAAGAAAAGCTAGCGGCAACCGGTATTTCTCCGATCGTAGTCGGCGGCAAAGATATTTTCCATATGGGCTTCTGGACCAACTACTTCTTCATTAACGAGGTATATGCTAAGGATGTTGATTGGAACTCGAAGCGCACAGCCAAAACGGCAAGCTTCACGGATGCCGGTATGGTTCAAGCGGTAACCGATTACAAAGAGCTGTTCAGCAAATATGTGGATAAAGGCTGGCTCAGCACGGCTGATAACCAAACCGCATCGATTCTAGTCAGCGGAAAAGCGGCTCAGCTATTCTCCGGCCCTTGGATGTTCGGCCAAATTGCCGAAGCGGATCCAAGCTTTGAATTCGGCTTCTACGCCATACCTGATCGCAGCGGCAAGATCAATATTAATGCGCTGCCAAGCCTTGCAGGCTGGTCCTTATCGGCTGAAGGCGCCAAAGATCCAGACAAAGTGGAAGCAATGAAATCATTCATTACATTCTTCTTTGAACCCGAGCAATACGCTTCTTACCTAGCAACCGTTAACGGTATTCCGACTACGACTGCGGAAGTGACCTACGAAACAGGCGAGCAAATGAAAGAAGTGCTCCGACTGGTAAGCGACTCCTCAGTCAACAAATACTTGGGGCTTGCTAACTGGTTTGGCGACAATGCGATTCCACCGCAATTCCGCAACTGGTATTACAAACTGCTGCAGGAGCTCGTTCTAACGAATGGCGATGTTACCGAATATATGAAAAAAGCAGATGCCGAATATGACAGCAACGTGAAAGCGAATCAACAATAATTACTGCAAAAAAAACCGGCATAAGAAAAATAAGAGAGCAGCCTCTGCTTACGCGGAGGTTCTCTTTCTATCAAGCACTTAGGAGGTAGGAGAGCCATGGTTGCCCAGCTAAAGAAAAAGAAATGGACAAATTATGCCATCTGGTTTATATTGCCCGCATTTCTACTGTATACGGCTTTCGTCATCGTCCCGACGCTGAGCAGCGTATATTTAAGCTTTACCTCATGGGACGGGCTAAGCAGCCATATCCGTTACATCGGTTTCGAGAACTTCAGAGAAATAGTTAGCAGTCCACGGGTACACAACGCACTTAAGAATACGTTGATATTTGCCTTCTCGCTCGTTATTTTGGAGAATGCGCTCGCACTGCTGCTTGCCATTCTAGTGGATCAAGTACGCTGGCTGCGCAACTTTTTCCGCAGCATCTTTTATTTCCCGGTATTGATGAGCGGTATTATTATGGGCTTCATATGGATGATTATCATGAACTATAACTTTGGCGTATTAAATCAATTGTTGGATATGATAGGTCTCGGTTCCCTAAAGGCGGATTGGCTGGGAGATCCTGATTTCGCATTAATTGCGATCATCCTCTCTACCGTCTGGAAGGCGGCCGGTTACTATATGGTCATTTATTTGGCAGGATTGCAAGGCATCCCGCAAGAGCTGCATGAAGCGGCGAGCATTGACGGTGCGAATCGCTGGCAGCAATTCCGCAGCATTACATTCCCGCTGCTTGCGGGCGCTATGACGGTTTGCTTGATGCTGTCGATGATCGGCTCGCTGAAGATCTTCGATCAAATCGCGGTAATGACGGACGGCGGTCCGGGATTTGCAACGGAAACGTTGACGTACATCATCTATAAAGTCGGTTTCGGTGAATTAAGACAAGGCTTTGGTACGGCGCTATCTATGGTATTGTTCCTGCTCACGCTCGTGATCTCCCTGGTCCAAATTAAAGTCCTTCGGAAAAGAGAGGTGCAGATGTAGGATGAAAAAAAAGATCAAAGCTAATGACGTCGTTGTTTTCGCCGTTACATTTGTCATCGCAATCATTTTCGCTTTCCCGATTTACTTTAACATCATGTCCGCGTTCAAGAGCAATGGGGAAATCATGCGTGATGCCATCGCTTTTCCCAAAGGCCTTTATCTCGATAGCTTCAAATATTTGCTGACGGAAACGCAATATCCCGCTGCGATGCTGAACAGCGCGATTCTAACCTTCGTATCCATTGTAGCTATGGTTCTTGTGATCCCAATGGCGGCGTACGCCATAGAACGAACAAACAGCAAATGGACAAACAGCGTGTTTACTTATTTTCTGTTCGGGATGATGGTTCCGTTCCAGGTCTACATGATTCCGTTATTCAAGCAGCTTAAGCTGATCGGTTTGTTCGGCACGCTGACAGGTCCTATCCTTGTCTATATTTCCGGCTCAGTGGGCTTCGGCGTCCTGCTCTACACAAGCTTCCTCAAAGGGATTCCAAAAGAAATCGAGGAATCCGCGGAAATCGACGGCTGCTCAAGAACCGGTATTTTCTGGCGCATCGTATTCCCGCTGCTTGGGCCGGTTACGGCAAGCATGGTCGTCCTTCAAGGACTTGGCATATGGAATGACTTCTTGATGCCGATGATGGTGCTTCCGGCAGGGCAAGCCAAAACGATGATCGTAGAGCTGTTCTATTATGTTGGCGAATTCTCGTCGCGCTGGGACATGATATTCGCGGGAACGACCATGTCGCTCATTCCCGTGCTCATCGCATTCCTTTCGCTGCAGAAATATTTCGTCAAAGGCGTCTCGTCAGGCGCGATTAAGGGCTAAGCCCGAACGTACAATCGAAGCCTATCGCCTACAGCCGGAAGCTCCTTTTTAGGAATTTCCGGCTGTAGCTATTGGATCCCTCTCTTCCTGAAGCGGGTATCGGTTGAACAAGATATGGTAAGATAAAGGATGGACGGCTTGGGTGATAGGAGGGTGCGGATGAAAGCATGGCGGCTTAGATGGAACAGCGTGTTCGTGAAGTTTTCGGTTGCTTTTATATTAGTGGGGTTGATTCCCTTATTCGCGCTTAGCTATTTCTCTGTTCAAACCTTTACTGGGCACGTAGAGCGATACACGAACGATAATTTGCGCCAGATGGTTCTCTATATCAGCTACAATTTGAATTCCGCATTCAATAACTACAATGAAATATCCATGTTGATGTACACCGGACGGTATGAGGGGATGCAGGACAGCTTCTCGGACAATCAGACGCGCAACGTGAATGAATTGCAGCAAATCAACACCGTTCCCATCGATGCGTTTCTCAAAATGATCATGTACAGCGACCGCTATATAACAAGCGCTTATTTCGTGCGCACGACTGACAAAAAGCTTTTCTATCAAACCAAAGAAAACAAAGTCGTTATATCGGAGCAGCTGCCCGTCGGTGAATGGCTCGATACGATGAAGGATGATCCTACGGGGCTCATGATCTATCCGACGCATGACGATTATTATATTTTTAATTCTCAAGACAAGGTGATTACGATCGGGCGCAATTTAATCGATACGTCAGGCACGCTTACAAAGGATCCCAAAATCGTGGGCACTTTGTTTTTTGACGTGGATGCCAGAGTGGCAGATCAATTTCTGCGCGAGTTGAACTTGGGAGAGAAGGACGAGCTTTACGTGCTCGATAGCAAGGAACGTCCCTATTTCAGCAATAAAGAATTGGCATCCCTTCCATCTCCGCTGTCAACGGATTCAGACCGAGATAAGCTCATTCTGAGCGAGGAGATTCCGTTCATAAAAGGCAAGCTGCTCGTTAAATTCGAGAATGCCAAAATTTATAAACAGCTTGGTACGACCAGCACGGCCGTCTATATCGCAATCGGAATCTGCTCGCTCGTGCTCATCATTATGGGGACATGGTTCTCCAAGCGGCTGGCAGCACCGATACGCGGGCTAATCAAGCAGATGACCAAGGTGGAATCCGGCAATCTGGAAATTCAGATCGAAGTGAAAAGCAATGATGAAATGGGCAGGCTGGCACATGGCTTCAACCGAATGGTCGATCGTCTGCAAGTGTTCATCAATGAGGCATATGTAGCGGAGATCAAGCAGAAGCAGACGGAGCTGAACGCGCTGAAGAGCCAAATCCGTCCGCATTATTTATACAATACGCTAGAGGTCATCCGTATGAATGCCGTTCACAGCGATGCGGATGAAGTTGCGGATATGATCCTCTCCTTATCGAATCAATTGAAATACGTCATTGACTACGGAGAGGATTGGGTGACGATCCAGCGTGAGCTGGAGCATCTGAAGGACTACTTCTACATTATACAAGTAAGATTCGAGAATCGGTTCGAGCTTCGATGCGACATCGCTGAGGATGTGAATATGGATTGGCCGATTCTGAAGCTTTCGTTGCAGCCTATTGTTGAAAATGCGGTCCAGCATGGACTGCGGATGAAAGGGAAGGGTACGGTTCAAATATCAATCGAATGCGTAGAGGATAAGCTGGCTGTTACCGTTTATGATGACGGTATCGGCATGGATAAAGACGAGCTGGACCGGCTTAGCTTGATGCTGGGCGATGCGGCCGCTCCTTCCAAGAATGTCGGCGTCAAAAACGTACATGAAAGAATTAAATCGGTCTGCGGAGAAGGCTACGGCCTCTCGATAAGCAGCCGCAAGCATGTCGGCACCTCGGTGCTGATGCTATTTCCGGTAAAGGAGGAATTGCCTCATGATACGACTCATTCTGGCCGATGATGAACCGATCATTATTAAAGGGCTGCGGAAGCTGATTGACTGGGAATCATTCGGGATGGAAATCGTCGGGCATGCCTATGACGGGAACGAGCTTATGCAGCTAATCGAGGAGCTTCAGCCGGATCTGGTCATTAGCGATATCAGCATGCCGCATCAAACGGGAATCGATATCATTAAAGAGATTAAGCGCAGAAGCTTGCCTGTCCATGTGATTTTTATAAGCGCTTATCAAGAGTTTTCCTACGCGCGAGATGCGGTTGCCTTCGGAGCGATCGATTATTTGGTGAAGCCGGTCGTCAAGCAGCAGCTTGAGAGCGTGCTGGATAAAGCAATATCCTTGATTACGGAGCTGAATGAAGAGCAGAAACGAAAAGGGAAGCTGCAGCTGCTTGAGCGGAAGAGCAAGCATGAAGAGATGCAGGATGCTTTAATTCAATTGACGGATGGGAATTTATCGGCGAAAACGAGGTCTTATCAGGAGACGGCGAAGCAGCTTCAAGGACCGTATTATTCGGTTTTAATCGTAGAGGTAGAGCATTTGAAGGAAGAATCGGACCGCTGGACAGAGAAGGAGAAAAAACTTATCGAGTTTGCGATTGGCAATGTGCTGCAGGAGGTCATTATTGATACTGGCATTGGCTACGTGTTCATCAAGCAGAATCAACATGTTGCTGTTGTCAGCCATGATGACATGGATATGCCGATTCTGTTAGCTGAGGATACGCAGCGGAAGATAGAGACATTCCTCAAGCTGAAGGTATCGATCGCGATTGGGCGTCCTGTCAGCGAGCTGTTGAAACTAGCAGACGCTTACGCCGAAGCGGATCAAGCCATGGAAATGAAGTATTTCGTCGGACTGAACCGCGTGTTAAGCTATGCACCGCAGAGCAAGGTGCATGCCTTCGATAAACAGCTGTATGATGCTCAATGGGATGTCATCCGCAGTATTACGGCAAAGAGGTGGCCGGAGGTTCAGGTTTCGCTGACCGTGTGGCTTCAGATGATAAAGAACGAAACGTTCGGAAACCGTTCGCTTGCCGATTCGACCTGCTTCTCCTCCGTGTCCTTTATTATCCAAGAGCTCTCGAAGTCAGGCGTACACCTTTCGGAGCGCGCTTTGGACAAACGGGAGCTGCAGCAGCTCCTCGCTGGGTTTGAAACGTTTGATCGAATGAGCGATGAAATAATCGGTTTGTTCGAGAAAACCTATAACGAGCTGGACAGTGATTCCGGCAATAAGGATAAGATCGTGCTTGCCAAGATCAAGCAATATATCAATGAACATTACCGAGAAGAGATTACGCTGGAATCTATGGCGAGCATGGCGTTCATGAACCCCTACTACTTCAGCAGCTTCTTCAAAAAACATACGAAGCAAAACTTTAAGCAGTACGTGACTGAGGTGCGAATGAGACATGCTGCGGATATGCTCAGCCTGACCGATCTCATGGTCTATGAGATCGCAGAAAAGGTCGGGTATAACAACGCAAGACATTTCAGTGATATGTTCAAAAAGAGGTATGGCAGGCTTCCCATGGATTACCGTCAGGATACGAAAAAAACGACTTGACCTTCTTTGCGAAACAAGCTGGCCGGACGCTCCGGCTAGCTTGTTTGCTGTTTCTGGATGAATTCGATTGCAAAAGCCGTTTAAATGATATAACATGATATATTATTAGCATTCGACTTATAGGCAGGAATGGAAGAGGGGCTCGCTATGAACGAAACTTCATCTAAACCGATGTACGAAAAAATATTCGAATCCGTTAAAAAACAAATTGTAACGAACGTATATGGAGTCGGCGAGCGAATCCCTTCGGAGAAGGAATTGGCTGAAGCTTATAAAGTGAGCCGAATCACGAGCAAGAAGGCGTTGGAGCTGCTTACGAATGAACGATTGATCGTGAGAAAGCCGGGGAGAGGCTCATTTGTTGCCGATCCTGAAACGGACTTTGGTCCGATGCCTGCGGCATCACAGGCGCCGGCCTCGGCGTTCACAGCGGATATGACGACAATTGGGCTAGTCATTACTGATTTCGGCAACAGCTATGGTACGGGATTGATATATGGCATGGAAGAGGCTTCCAGAGATCATGATTGCTTTCTCGTGCTGCGGAGATCCTTTGGCATTCCAGCCAATGAAGAGCTTTCGATACAGAAGCTGCTTCATTTGGGCGTGGACGGCTTGATCGTATTTCCGGCACAGGGCGAATATTTCAATGAGGAAATATTAAAGCTGGTCATTAGCCGATTTCCGCTGGTGTTGATCGACCGTCATCTAAAAGGCGTATCAGCAGCCTCGATCAGCACGGACAATGCCGCAGCGGCAAGGAAAGCGACGGCATTTCTGTTCGAGCTGGGACATCGCCATATATCCTTTCTATCGCCGCCGCCGACGGATACGACAGCCGTTGAGGACCGCGTTGAGGGCTTTATCCAGGCGTTTGCCGAGCATGGCATCGCCGTAGATAAAGATTTGTGGGTAAGCGACCTGACTTCTACGCTGCCCAATTCCTTTAACGAAAACAACATCGAAGAGGATGTTCAAAGGCTGATGGCGCATTTGAAGCGCCACCCGGATATTACGGCTCTGTTCGCGATTGAATATAATATTGCGCTGCTTGCGAAAGCGGCAGTGGAGCGGTCAGGTCTGCGCATCCCCGAGGACATATCCATCATTTGCTTCGACAGTCCGCCTACGGGACTTGGCGGGGGTTATGCTTTTACGCATATTCGACAAAACGAAGAAGAGATGGGACGTTTGGCAGTCGGCCATGTGCTGCGCATTATGCAGGGGCAAGCCGTACCTAATAAGGTGATGCTGGAAGCGGATTTAATTATCGGAGATTCAACTGCCATAGCACGCCAAGAGTACCCTTGATGGTCAGGGGTATTTTTTTTGCAATAGAACAGAACTAAAATGATATATTAGCTTGTAAAATGTCGAATTAAATTCATATTGACATACACACTACATACTAATATACTCAATTTATGAAAGCGGTTACGGTTTGTCGGGGATAACCTCTTTCGCAGCATAAACATAAATACGAAAAGGGAGGCACGGCAATGAAAACGAAAAAATGGTTAATGACAGGGACAGCGATGCTGCTCGTCATAGGGCTTCTTGCAGGATGCTCGGGTAACAACGCAAACCAGAATAACACAGACGGTTCTACGAATGCGGAGGGCGGCAACAAAACAAACGCAAAGGCAGTGGAATTAACCTTCTGGGGCGATTGGGGCGGCGAGGGTCAAGCACAATTCGAGACCATGGTCGATGCCTTCAATAAATCGCAAACCAAAATACATGTCAAGTATGTCCTCCAGCAGGACATGATTACGAAATTTCTAACGGCTGCAACGTCTGGAGGCTCACCGGACATTCTGTTCTGGGACCGCTGGCGGACTTCCCTTTATGCACCCAAAAACGTGCTGCATCCGATTAATGAATACTTAGAGCGTGACGGCATCTCGCGCGATGATTATTATGAGGAATCGCTGAAGGAACTTTCCCTGAACGACAACCTATACGGTCTGCCGCTTACGGTCGATGCGCGCGCTCTCTTCTATAACAAAAAGCTGCTTGCTGAAGCTGGTGTGGAGCCGCCAAAAACATGGGATGAGCTTGCAGACGCTGCTGCTAAGCTAACGAAATGGAATGGAAATAAGCTTGAAGTAGCAGGCTTCTCGCTTGGCGATGTCGGTTTATTCAATATGTATTTGCAGCAAGCGGGCGGACAAATGCTTACTGAGGATGGAAAAACGAATTTCAACAACGATCAAGGAAAACAAGTTCTTCAATATTGGGACCGTATGTTGAATCAAGACAAAGTATACAAAGTAGGCTTTGAGCAAGGGCTGGGAGAAGGACAGGATGCATTCGTAACCGGCAAACTGGCTATGCAGTATACGGGGCCTTGGATGTTAAGCACTTATAAAAAATACGGCAAGGACTTAGATTTCGGAATCGTTCCTCCTCCAGCGGGACCAAATGGCGACAAAGCAAGCGTAATGGGCGGCTTTGGACTCGTGATTCCCGAAGGAGCGAAACATAAGGAAGAGTCATGGGAGTTTATTAAATGGTGGCTTGCGAATAAAGACAATGCGCTTCTGTGGGCCAAAACAAGCTTGAACATTCCAGGCTACAAGCCTGCGCTGGAGGATCCGTTCTTCAAGGATGACCCATTCTGGCAGCCGTTTATGGAAACGCTTGAATTCGCGAAGGTACGCCCGAACCATCCAGGATACTCGGTTATGGAGGGCGATGCCCTCACACCGAATTTGCAGCTATTCCAGCAGAACAAGCAAAGCATCGAGGACACGCTTAAGAAAGCACAGGATCAAGGCGACAAGCTGCTGCTGGATAACCAGGAAGTGAAATAAAACTTACGTTCGTCAATCAGAAAGGTAGGAACTCCTCCCTTTCTCCAAGTGAAGGGAGAGTTTTTATGGCTTCCGTAAGAAAGCTGGAGCGTCATCAGGCAAGGACCGCTTACTTGTTCATCACTCCGACGATGCTGCTGTTTCTTGTGTTTACGGTTATTCCGGTCTTTATGGCGCTTTATTTGAGCTTCACCAATTACGATGTATTGAGCCGCAAGGACTGGGTAGGCTTTGATAATTACCGCCGTCTGCTCGACGACCAATTATTATGGGTAACGTTCAAAAACGTCTTTCTATATGCGGTCATATTCGTACCGTTCAATATTATCATTTCGCTCGCCTTAGGCATTCTGATGAACCGAGCTTGGCGAGGCATTAAGCTGTTCCGCACGCTGAATTATTTGCCAACCTTAACATCATCTGTAGCGGCGGCAACCGTATGGATTTGGCTGCTGCATCCCGAGTTTGGTTTGGTTAACGGACTGCTGTCCTATGTGGGCATTACAGGTCCAGCTTGGGTTGCCCAGACGGAGACCGCGATGCTGTCCATTATTATGGTGACGCTCTGGCAATCGGTTGGCTCCAATATGATCATCTACCTTGCAGGCTTGCAAGGGGTGCCTGATTATTTGTATGAATCCGCAAGGCTTGACGGAGCAACCAAGGTGGACTGCTTCCGGTTTATTACTTGGCCGCAGCTAAGGCCGACGACCTTTCTGGTCAGCACCTTATCCATTATCGGGGCGCTGCAATTGTTTGATCAAGCATTCGTGCTTACGCAGGGCGGGCCTGCCAATGTGACCAAAACACCGGTTTATTTGATCTACCAGCAAGGATTCAACCAGCTGCAAATGGGCTATGCATCAGCTCAGGCGTTCGTACTAGCCGTCGCGATTCTTATTTTCTCCATCATTAATATGAGAATAACAAAAGCGGAAGAATCCGTTATATAGGGAGGAGAGCTGCAAATGGGAACGATTGGAGATACTCCTCTCAGCAAGGGGTTTAAGAAGACGATCTATTATGTCGGATGCGCTTTAATTGCCATCGTCATGTTTTTGCCTTTTTACTGGAGCGTGCTTACCTCGATCAAGCCGGATGAACAAATATTCGCGATGCCAATCCAGTGGCTGCCGACCGACATTACGTTCGAGCATTACAAGAAAGCATTTACGACGGTGCCATTCGGTTTGTACTTCTGGAACTCGTTCGTCCTGGCCGCGGCAGGCGTATTGTTTAACCTGTTTCTGGGATCGCTCGCCGGTTACGCATTCGCTAAGCTGAAATTCAAGCTGAGCCAGCCTTTATTTCGTGTTTTGCTGGCGGCGATGATGATCCCTGGCATCGTGACGATGATTCCGAGCGTGTACGTCTTGCAGCATTTGCCGCTCTTTGGCGGCAATGATCTGCTCGGTTCAGGAGGACATGGGCTCATGAATTCCTTCTGGGGGATTATTCTCCCGGGCGCTTCCGGAACGTTTGCCGTCTTCTTTATGCGGCAGTTTTTTCTTACCTTACCGACAGACATGCTGGAGATGGCGCGGATCGAAGGCTGCGGGGAATTTATGATTTTCTGGAAAATATATTTGCCGCTAACGAAGCCAGCGCTTGCAACACTAGGCATCTTTACGTTTCAAGCAGGCTGGAACAGCTTTCTTTGGCCGATGATCGTACTGAATGATCCCGCGAAAGCGACGATCCAAATGGGCCTGCAGGCATTTTCCTACAATTTTCAAACGGATTTCGGCCCGATGATGGCAGGCGCGCTGGTTGCCATACTGCCGATCTTGATCTTATTTCTGCTCTTGCAGCGTTACTTTGTTCAAGGCATCGCATTCAGCGGCATTAAAGGATAATCAACTAGCGAGATTGATCATGACCTAGGGGGAGAAGTTACATGAGCCAGATGGCAATCGGAGTATGGGAGAAGCGGGCCGATGAATCACAGTCAGCCCTGGAGCAGTTTTTCTGGAATGGCGAAATAAAGATGTACAATATTGAAACGCCATGTCCTAACGGCATATGCAACACGATTTTTCATTATTGGTGGATGGCCCATGCGGTCGATGTATTGGTTGACGGGCTAGTTAGGACGGGGGCCCCTCATTATGCGGACAGATTGGCCCAATTCTATATCGGCATTGTTGAGCGGAACGGAGGGGCATTGCCAAACGAGCTTTACGATGATATGGAATGGATGGCGCTTGCATGGCTTCGCGCTTATAAAGCAACTGGGGAAGAAAAATATAAGGCAGCAGCATTGGAGCTGTGGGCGGATATCAAAACGGGCTGGAACGAGCATATGGGGGGCGGAATCGCTTGGCAGAAATCCCAGCTAGATTATAAGAATACCCCTGCGAACGCGCCAGCAGTCATATTAGCCGCCAAGCTGTACCTGGAGTTCAAGGCTGACGATGACTTGGCGTGGGCATTGAAAATCTACAAATGGCAAAAGGAAAAATTAGTAGATCCGGAGACTGGCTTCGTATGGGACGGGATGAATCGAAACGGTGACGGCGCCGTTGATAAAGAATGGAAATTCACGTACTGCCAAGGCGTGTATATCGGAGCTGGTGTTGAGCTTTTCCGTGCAACTGGCGAACAAAGCTACCTGCAGGATGCAAGCCGTTCCTTCCGCGCAGCCGTTGCAGAGCTTGCCGATCCGGCAACAAGCGTGCTGCCGGATGAGGAGACAGGCGACGGCGGGTTGTTCAAAGGCATCCTCATCCGATATGCTGCTGAGCTGGTGAAGGAAACCGGGGATACAGGTGCCTTGCAGCTGCTTCTGCGCAATGCCGAGCAGCTATGGCTGAATGGGAAGTCGCAGGGCGAGGCGCTGTTTAACCACAATTGGACGGAAAAGCCTGGCGAGACGGTAACGCTCAGCGTGCAGCTCAGCGGAATCATGCTGCTGGAAAAAATGGCGGAGAACGAGCGATGAGCACGAACAGTACAGTTGACTTCGTACAGGATGCTTTGTTCAGCCATTACTGGAACGAAGAGGCAAAGATAATGAACCAATGGTATCCGAAGGAAGCGAGCCAGCCGAATGAAAATTACTATTATTGGTGGCAGGCACATGTTATCGATGTTTTTGTCGATGGGCTGAACCGCACTGGCGACCGGAAATATCAAGCTCGAATTGAGGCGATTTACGAGGGTATTCTTGCTAGCAATGGCGGGACCTTTCTCCACCATTATTACGATGACATGGAGTGGCTCGCGCTAGCCCTGCTTAGAATCTATTCAATCACCCTTGATGAGAAATACAAGAGCAGCGTCCTTGAGCTATGGGCAGATATCCAAACCGCTTGGAGCGACCAGATGGGCGGCGGCATGGGCTGGAACAAGGGACAAAAGGATTATAAAAACACGCCGGCCAATGCGCCAGCTGCCATATTAGCCGCAAGGCTTTATCAATCCTTCGGGAACGAGGCCGATCTTGACTGGGCGGTTCGTATCTATAAGTGGAACTTGGACTATCTCGTTGATCCGCAGACGGGCTTCGTTTGGGATGGAATGAACCGCAATGGCGATATGCAAATCGACTACGATTGGGAGTTCACCTATTGCCAAGGGGTATTTATCGGCGCAGGGGTGGAGCTGTACCGCTGCACGGGAGAGCAGCAGTATCTGGAGGATGCTAAGCGTACCGCAGCGGCTTGCTTTGACCGATTCGCGAAGCCTAATCAGCTTATATTACCGGATGAGGGCATCGACGATACGGGCTTGTTCAAAGGCATATTGATCCGATATTTGGTGGAGCTGCAGCGTGAAGCGCCTGAAATGAATATGATTGCGGATATTATAGAAGCAAATGCTGCCGTTTTTGTTGCAAAAGGCTTAGAGCCGCATTATGGATTATGCGGTCCATCCTGGGAGAAGCAGCCTGAGCTGCCTGTTCAATTAAGCGTACAGCTGAGCGGCGTTATGCTGATGGAAGCCGCAGAATTAGTCAAAAAGGTAGAATCATAGATGTATTGGACCTCCATAGCGGATTATTGCAGCAGCCTCTCCATTATATGGTTCAGTTGGACTTTCGATGGGAAATGAGCTATTATACTATCGACCAAATGAATAGAGTGCTAGATTTGCTCTAATGAGGAGTGGAATGCGTTGAAGCTTAGGGGAAAAACAGCCATTTTAATCGGATTACTAGTCGTATTATTAATAGGGACTTCCATGCAGGCATTCGCATACGAGGCGCAATTGAAGCCGTTTCGCGATGTGAAGGAGCAGGATTGGGCGGCGGAATCTATCTATCGGTTAGTCGCGATGGGCGTGGTGACCGGCTATGAGAATGGAACCTATCAGCCGGATACGGCCCTTACGAGAGAGGCGTTTGTTAAGCTGCTCGCGCAGTCGGTCAAGCCGCAGGCAGAGAAGGAAAGAACAGCCGCCATTAAGGATGTAGCGAAGGATCGCTGGTCCTACGGGGACATCAAACAGGCTTATGATGCTGGATGGTTGGATTTGCTGATTCAGGACGGCAAGTTTGTTCCTGCACAGGCGATTAAGCGTGAAGAGGTTGCAGCGTTGACCGGATTCGCTTTGCTGCAAGGAAAGTCTGCCGAAGAGAAGCAGCAATGGCTGGATACGGACTGGAAGGCAGCAGACAAGCAGGCTAATTACGCAGACCGGTCGCAAATCGATAGCAAGCTTGCGCCATACGTGCTGCGGACGTACGCCGATTCCATTATGCAAGGCGATGATAAGGGCAGATTTCTTCCTGGAAAATCGTTGACGAGGCGTGAAGCGGCTGCTACTGTCGATCGGTTGATCAGCTTTCGCAGCAAAGGCAAGCAATTAGAAATTTCCGCCTTTTATGCACCGTCTGGACCTTATAAAAATACGGAACGTTTTGCCGATGCCGGCGAGATTATCTTCGATTGGGCCAAGCTGAGCTATGAGGGAGCAGGCAAGGCGTCACTTGCGTTTGCGCCTCCTAGCGATTGGAAGCAGCTGCTTGCCGCTGCGGATGCGGGCGGCTCCGAGAAGACGCTTATGGTATTTGGCAATACAACGCTGAACAAGCTGGGCGAATTCGTTGTAGACGCGGAAGCGCGCACAGCATTCGTGAATGCATTGGCAGATGTACTCCATGATCCGCAATATGGGTTTGATCGGGTTGCCATTGATTTGGAAGGGCTCGTCCCGGCTTCTTTGAAAGAGCCATTCACTGAGCTCATTCGAGAAGTGAAAATTGCGTTAAGCGATACGACAAAGCTTACGGTAGTTGTTCCGCCTTCCTATTATTATGCCGGTTATGATTATAAAACGCTTGGTGAGCTCGCTGACACGGTGGTGCTGATGGCGTATGAGTTCACTCACGAGGAGAGCGGCTTGCCCTCTGCGCCGCTTACGCTAGTAGGCGACGCCGTACGTAACGCGCTTGGGTACATACCGGCGGATAAGCTGCTGCTTGGCATTTCCAAGCAAGCGAACCAATGGACGACGGCTGCAGACGGAACGGTTGAGTTTTTCCGCTCCCCATCCATTGCGGCCGTCGAAAGCAGAATTGCGACTGAGGGAACTGTCTCGACCATGCAACTGCCATATTTCCTTAATCGCATAACGTTTACGGATACGAGAGGAACGCATTTGCTATGGTATGAGAATTCGGAGAGTATCCAAGCGAAGATGCGCTTGGCGCAAGACATGGGTCTGCGCGGCGTTGCGATTTGGCAAATTAATCAGCTTACCGATGCGGACTGGTCGATCATTTCTTCATTTAACGAGCAGCAATGATCATGAAGGTAAGCATGAAGCAATAATAGGCTTAACAACTATCAGGAAATGCCGGCCGCTAGTGTGGCTGGCTTTTCTTTTTTTATGGGAGCAAAGATATTAATGGTTGAAAAAAAGTAATATGATTTGCAAAAACGGTTAAGTATGCGTTAATTGACGAAGATGTCGGGACCCAGGGACTTCGCGGATTAGTTATGAAGACCGTGTAGTAGGTACAATTATTTAAATCGTGCAGATGCAATGGAAGGCATGAACAGGTATCAAGTCGATGATGACTTTTTTGTGTGAAGAGCAAGAAATCATACGTATGAGAAACAGAGGCAGTCTAGGACTTTTATTCGTCCATGACTGCCTCTGTTTCCATTTGGGAATGAATCTTATGGCAAACCTTATTTTCATCCCATTAAAGCTTAGTTTCTTCCATCGTCAGTTAATGAATGCGCTTTTATAATAAAGGCAGTGACGATTTCGGCGCCGTCGGGGAGTAAGCCGAGCGATATTCCGTAGGGGTAAGACTGGTTTCCTTACGAAAAAATTTGGTGAAGTGATTCGTTTCCTTGAAGCCGCATTGCTCAGCTATGTCCTTGATGCTGAGCGAAGTGGTCGTAAGGAGCTGTTTTGCGCGTTCGGTTCGTTTGCGGTTAACGTATTTGAGCGGCGGAATGCCAAAATGCTTTTTGAAATACGCGCTGAAATAATTCGGATGCAGATGGAGTGCTTCTGCCATTTGATCGATGCTGATGTTCAGATGGAGGCGGCTGTCCACAAACTGCTGAATAATATTTAAACGGCTCATTTCCTCTGAACGATGCTGGAGCACTTGAATCGGCACCGATTCGAGGTAGCGGCTAACGATCTCCAGAAGGATGGCTTTCTCGCGCAACCGAGCTACAATCGTCGACTGTTCATGCCAGGCAATCAGCTCTTGAAATAGGCTTGTCATGCGGGAGTGATCATCGATATCCAGGCATAAAGGGACGCCAATCCACTGAAACAGGTCAAAGGGGCCAGCCAATATGCTGAAGTGGCACCAGTATTTCAAATATGGACGATTATTGCGAGCTGAAAAGGATATACGGGTATGAGCAGGGGTCAGAAAAAGCTGACCGGGCTTTGGATAATAATCGACGCTGCCGATGCGAATCCAACCTTCTCCATCGCAAATGTAATACAGCTTATTATACTCGGGCGTTGAATCGGTTTCAGCCCAGTTCATGGATACTTGCGTTTTATGGGCGATAATCAATTGAAGCTGCAGGGATTGAAGCAATTCGGATAAAGCATGCTGTTCGTTACTTCTCATCATGGTCGTGCACCGCCGTCCGGTGGTTTTAGTAGGTATACCCTCATAGTAATAGATTGCCAGGGCAAAGAAAAGCTAGATTCATGGAAGGGGATATGAGAATGACAATACAAAGGGAAAGTCGGTTATGGTACAAGCAGTCTGCTGAAATCTGGGAAGAGGCTCTGCCGATCGGAAACGGGAAGCTGGGCGGCATGATATTCGGTCATGCGAAGCAGGAGCGCATTGCGCTGAATGAAGACAGTGTATGGTACGGCGGACCGCGAGATCGCAATAATCCGGATGCCTTGCCGCATTTGGAGCAAATTCAAAGGCTGCTCAGAGAAGGAAGGCTGCGCGAGGCGCATGATTTGTCCGCGATGGCTTTGTCAGGCGTGCCCGAGACGCAGCGCCATTATATGCCGCTTGGCGATTTGCAGCTATCTTTTCGTTATGAGGATAACGGGAAAACGAGTGAATATGTGCGTGACTTGGATGTTAACAAGGGCATAGCTTCGGTTGCGTTTCGTATAGGCGAAACGGTTTTTCGTCGGGAACATTTTGCTAGCTTTCCGGATGAGGCGCTCGTTACAAGATTGACATCGGATAAACCCGGAGGCATCAGCTTTACGGCACGTTTGCTTCGGGGAAACAATCGTTATTACGATGAATTGGTGAAGGCCGATGCTAACACGATTGTCATGAGGGGCATATGCGGCGGCTCGGGCGGCTCCGATTTCCGAATGGCGCTGCGTGCGCATGTTGAAGGAGGTTCTATCTCGATCATCGGTGAGCATCTTGTCGTCGAGGGAGCTGACAGCGTGACGCTGATCCTAACGGCTGCCACCTCATTTCGACATGCTGACCCTGAGGCTTATGTGATTGAAACGGGCTCGAAGGCTGCACAGCTCAGCTATGAAACGTTGAAAAAAAACCATATCGACGATTTCGTCCGTATGTCGAGTCGAGTAAGCCTGCAATTAACGGATGCATCAACGGCTGCTGTTGAAGGCCTGCCAACGGATGAGCGGTTAAGGCTTGTTCAGGAGGGCCATGCGGATAGCGGGCTTGTGGCTTTGTACTATCAATACGGTCGCTATTTGCTCATATCTAGCAGCCGATCTGGCTCGTTGCCAGCTAATCTGCAAGGCATATGGAATGAGAAAATGCTTCCGCCATGGGATAGCAAATATACGATAAATATTAATGCGCAGATGAACTATTGGCCAGCCGAAGCAGGCAATATGGCGGAATGCCATGAACCGCTGTTCGAGCTCATTGAACGGATGCGGGAGCCGGGCCGGATTACCGCCAAGACCATGTACAATAGCGGCGGCTTTGTCGCTCATCACAATACGGATATTTGGGGAGATACGGCACCCCAGGACATCTATTTGCCAGCTTCCTATTGGACGCTTGGAGCGGCATGGCTATGCCTGCATTTATGGGAGCATTACGAGTATGGGCTAGATCTGGCTTTTTTGGAAAAGAGCTATCCGGTCCTTCAGGAATCGGCACAATTTTTCGAGG
Organism: Paenibacillus sp. 2TAB23; assembly: GCF_052115165.1. NCBI lineage: Bacteria > Bacillati > Bacillota > Bacilli > Caryophanales > Paenibacillaceae > Paenibacillus > Paenibacillus sp. 2TAB23. Next base: position 103,226 of record NZ_JBFRGD010000009.1, on the reverse strand, counting down.
AGTTTCTGACAGAAACGGAAGAGGGCTTGCTCGTGCTGAATCCGTCTGTTTCGCCGGAGAACACGTATAGGCTGCCAAATGGCGAATCAGGCACGTTATGTATTGGCGCTTCCATGGACAGCCAGATTCTGTATGAGCTGTTCACGGCTTGCTTCGAAGCTGCGAAAATACTCGGGTTGGAAGCAGCTGAGCAGAACCGCTGGGAGAGGATACGTGCGCGCCTGCCAAAGCCTGCAATCGGCAAGCATGGACAGATTCAAGAGTGGATGGAGGATTACGAGGAGGCAGAACCTGGCCATCGGCATATTTCACATCTATTCGCGCTTCACCCCGGCAAGCAGTTTACAGTGAAGGGTACGCCGGAATGGGCGGCGGCAGCCAGAGTAACGCTTGAGCGAAGATTGGAGAGCGGCGGTGGCCATACAGGTTGGAGCCGTGCTTGGATTATTAACTTCTGGGCAAGGCTTCAGGATGGCGAGAAGGCGTATGAGAATGTGCAGGCGCTGCTCGGCCACTCGACGCTGCCCAATCTGTTCGACAACCACCCTCCTTTCCAGATCGACGGCAATTTCGGCGGTACGGCGGGCATATCGGAGATGCTACTGCAAAGCCATGCTGGCTATATCCATCTGCTGCCGGCTATGCCGTCCGCATGGAAAGACGGCGAGATCACGGGTCTGCGTGCCCGTGGCGGCTTCGAAGTGGATATCCGCTGGTCAGGCGGCAAGCTTGCAGAAGCGCGCATTCGTGCGACAGCTTCGAATAGATGTGTTCTGTTTGCGTGTGGAGAGTTGCTGGTCTTGAAGGATGGTCGGGAGCTGAGCAGTCTCCAATATGAAGATGGGTTTGCGGTTTGGCAGGCGGCAGCTGGCAGCGAGTATGTCGTGACGATAAGAGAATAGTGGATTTGCGGATAGATGGCCTGCACGTTAATGTGCGGGCTGTTTTTTATGTTCCATAGTGAGGGGGAAGGCTAAGTCATTGTGCTGCAGCAATCCAGAAGCTGATGGGAGGGATTGCGTGATCTGATGGAAATGAGAGGTAATGATTAATAAAGAAGACACCGGTTCCCGAAATGGGATACAGATGTCTTCTTTTTGTTGTTGGGGAGGCCAGCGAAGAAAAGAACAAGTTCTTCAGTGCCCTCCTTTATAGGGTGGCTATTTACACTAACTATAGTGTAAGAAATTTAAAAATGTAACTATACTGAAAGCATTAATTCAAGGCTGTGTCTCATTTCTGTGGCTATTAAGTCAATAATAGATTGAGGAGAACCGTGGTACGCTTTCTCCAGTGCGCTGTAATAATCCTGTCGGTTCTCATTCCGTATTATTGCGGGAGGGTATCCATTTTTCATGAGAATGACATTCATAACAAGCCTGCTCACTCTTCCATTGCCATCAGTGAACGGGTGAATTGCTGCAAGTTTGTGATGGAATAATGCGGCCAATTGTATGGGGTGCATTTGAGTCTTTTCAGAATCATACCACTTTATTAAATTATCCATTTCAAGTGGGACCTGAATTGCAGAGGTATAATGGTGGATGTTACCTGATAAGGTTAGTACATGATTGTCGTGCTTCTTATACTCCCCTGGAGAGAAGTCTATATTTCGTACCCCTTGGAACAAAATGGCGTGGAGGTCTTTGATCAAACGCTCGGTCAGTTCCCGTTCATTTACCCCTTCTTGTACAAAATCTATCGCTTCCGCATGGTTAACTATTTCAAGGTGTTCCCGTAGTGATTTTCCCTTTACTGTTAAACCTTCTCTAAGAAAAAAAGATGTTTCTTGATAAGTAAAGGTATTACCTTCAATTGCATTTGAATGGTAAGTCCACTCTTCCCTGAATTTTTGGGCAATCGTCTTCATTAAGTCAGGTTTTAACGGACGCCGATGATCGACCTGCTCACGTAATTTATCCATTTTCTCAAACATATCACTTATTCCTTCCGTGTGATAATCATATTAGTATTATATCAGATACTACTATGATAAATACTACGCTAGTAGAAATACCTATCATTAATGCCCCTATGAACATTGTATTTTGCATGACAGCGTGAAGAAAAGGGCCAAAAGCTTGAAGTGCATATCGCCTCAGACATTAACGACCTCTGGGTGGAATTTCCTCACGTGGAGCAGTTGAACTTAAAGCTGGTAAAGCCATCAGAGGTTGCCGCAATCTTAACGAAAGCGCTGGAGCAGGGCTAGGACCATGGGGTGAAATTCAGCTTTTATTATGATCACAATAAAGTTGGTGATCTTTATCTATACCTTGTATCGTTGCATACTTATTACCCCATTCACACATGGTGTTTAATACTGGTAAAAATGATTTTCCTAGATCTGTTAAGCTGTATTCTACTTTTGGTGGTACTTCTTTAAATATTACTCTTCGTACAAGTCCATCTCTTTCTAACTGTTTCAATTGATCTGTTAAGACTTTTTGTGTAATTCCAGGTATTAATTCATAAAACTCTTTTGTCCTTACTGATTTTTGACTCAAGAAAAAGAGTATTAAACATTTCCATTTCCCTCCTGCAATGTTCATAAAAATGTTGATTCCAGTATTATAGTTAACCATGTGCTGTTCCTCCTGAATAGATACTTAAAAGTGGCTATACCACATTTTTGTGCGTTATTTTCATATTTATTATTGCTTACTATAATCAAAGGTGCAATTAATAAAAAATTTGGAGTTGATATGATGAGTGTGAAAAATATTTTGGAAAAAAGACGTTCAGTTAGACATTATGATTCAAGTTATAAAATAAGTTCAGAAATTTTAATCTCACTAATTGAAAGTGCGAGTAAGTCACCAAACGGAAATAATATTCAAGCAACGCGATACTTAATTATTGATGATCCAGAATTAAGAAGTTTATTGCTACCTATAGCCTTTCATCAACAACAAGTGGTAGAAGCTTCAACTTTAATTGTTATGTTGGGTGATTATCAAGCGTTTGATAAAGATAATATTATTAAAATACATGAAGAAGGCTTTCAAGCAGGTTTTTTTGATGGATCGCTAAGAGATTATCTTGCGAATGCAGCAATAAATTATTATGAGAATAAAACAAATGAAGATCTAAAGCTAGAATTAACTAGAGATGTAAGTCTTGCGTCAATGTCATTAATTTTGCTAGCAAATGAAGCTGGTTTTGAAACAATTTCTATGTCAGGCTATGATTCTAAAAAATTAAAAGCAATTTTAAATATTTCTGAAAGGTATTTAGATGTTATGCTTATAGCTATTGGTAAAGGTACTAAAGCCGGTCATAATACTGTAAGGCATAATGTAAATAAGGTAATGTATAGAAACAAAATAAATGAGGCAGACAAATAAATATGTTACTCTGATTCCGTAATTGGCCGCTATTATTGAGCAACATAGAAGAAAAAGATCAATCTTTTTATTTATTGTAAAATGCTGGTTTGTAAGATTTTTATGACACTTATAATGTTGAAGTACAGTCTCGATGTATGGCGGCATTGCCCAATGTTATCAGGATATATCGTTACAGTATTTAATTCTATTACCTTGAAGGGCTTGCAGTCCTTCAAGGTTATTTGCTTTTCACACTCCAAGCCCAATAAAAAACCGCCTATGTGGCGGCTAGTTAAAGAGAAGGGGCATAAAAACAAAGAGAAAGACGATCAGCACAATAACGCTGCTAATGCGAGTCATGAGAATGTACGCATCGCTGGGCTCGGATCTTCCTTTCACCATCCATCCGTATCTCATAAACCATCCGAATTTAGGGAAAAAAATGTTAAGTATAGCAATGAGGATAAAAAGAAACGCAAAAATCACTATTTTCATCACCTCCTTACACTTATTACCGCCAATAATCAGTATATGTTCCAGCCTGCCTAAACGCGTACACAAACGAATGGCCATGCCTTTCAAGTAAAGTCCAGCACCACATTGTTTCACACCCCTAAGTTATGGGATAATTAATAAGGTAAAGATCACCAGGAATGGAGCATAGCCATGAACAATTTCAGCATAAAGAAAAAGGCGGATTTGGCACTGCTTTTTTCTGCTATCGGCATATTTATCGCTTTTCCGTTCCATGATTCATTTGTAGGCGGGCTGTTGTTTTCATTGTTTAGCGCGGCTACGATTGGCGGGCTTGCCGATTCATTCGCGGTTAGTGCGTTGTTCGGAAACCCGCTGCGGATCAAATGGCCGTCGTGGATGGGTACGAATATCATTGCGCGCAACCGGGAGCGGCTGATCGGAGAGCTCGTCAAGATGGTCCAGAACGATCTGCTAACCATCCCGAATATTAAGGAACGGCTCGATGAGTACAATATTGCCGAGGTGTTGGTGACGTATTTGAGGGAGCATGGCGGCGAAGAAGGGGTCAACGATATTTTGCAGCAGGTTGCGAATGATGTGATCACGACCATCGATTTGCAGGAGCTGGCCAAAACCGTGCAAACCTTTCTGCTTGAGCATGCCGATTCGATACCCGTGTCGAACATTGCCGCTGATGTCGGAGATTGGACGATCCGAAACGGCTATGATGACCGTATTATTGAATTCATGATCCCTGAATTGATTAAAATCGTGAAATCGGCCGCATTTGGATCCGTCGTGGATCAAATTGTGAAATCGGCGATCAAGTCTTACGAAGGCGATAAATTCAGGCGGAAGCTTATTGATTTCACGGCTGGGCTGGAGGCTGCCAATATTAGCGGAAGACTGCAGGATTGGCTCGTTTCCTTCTTGGAGAAATTCCATGACGAGGTTCATCCTCAGCGCAGACAGATCAAAGCATTCATTGCACAATTCGTAGTTCGTCTTCGCACCGACGAGCAGTTGAGGGAGCGGATTGAAGCGGGCAAGCTCAGCCTGCTGGCAGCTGTGAAGTCTGATATTAAGCTGGATGTATATATCCAGCGCGGACTCGAGGCGCTTCGAAATGCTGCAGCCGACAATGCCGAGGGACAGCTTGCGCGTTACCCTTGGATCAAGGATAAGGTCCGTGAAGGAGTCAGCTACCTGGGAAGCAATGGCGAGCTGCTTGAGCGCATTGATCAGTACGTGAAAACAACGGTGCTGAAGTGGATGGAGCAGAAGCATTCTTATATCGGGAAGCTCGTTACCGACAAGCTGAACGATTTCTCCGAGGATGAGCTTATTTCGCTCGTGAAGGAGAAAGCGGGCAAGGATCTGCAATATATTCGGATCAATGGTATCGGAGTTGGCGCGCTTATCGGCGTCGTGCTGCATCTTGCAACGTTTTGGATCGGGGGGCATGCATAAATGGCAATGAGAAAAAAAGCAAATCGCAGCTTGGTTATTTTGGCCATCTTATTCGTCATTGCCGCTTGCTGCTTGTACATCTTCCCGGATAGCTGGTGGACGCGAATGCTTCTCTATACAACGGAAGCGGGTCTTGTAGGCGCATTGGCTGATTTATTCGCGGTAACGGTGCTGTTCCGCCATCCCTTTGGCTGGAAATGGATTCCCCATACGGCTATCATTCCAAAAAATCGCGACAAGCTGATTGAAGGCGTTGCGAATATGGTCGAGCAGCAGCTGCTGAGCAAGGATCTGCTCAAGGAGAAGGTTAAGCAAATTTCGCTTGTCGAAATCGGCATTGCTTGGATAGACCGCAGACCGCCTGGCATGCTGTCGGAGCAGGGGTGGAGAGTGGTATCCACCTTGATCGCCAAGCTCGATATGAAAGGAATCTCAGTCATTATTGACGAGAAAGCGCGGAGCAGCTTTGGCAAGGTCAATCTGTCTCCATATGCGGGCAAGGCGCTCAAATGGGCCATGGATAAAGGCAATTTCCAAGTATGGCTCAGCCAGATCGTTGAGCTGGCGGCGGAACGCGCGGCAGATGAGCGAATGAAGCCCATCATCCGCGAGCTGCTTGGGAAAGAGAAGGAGAAGTTTGTTAATCAAGGAAGCATCTTCTCGAAGTGGCTCAAAAAGATGGCCGTGGAGATTGCTGAATCGACCAACGCGCTTAATCTCGACGATGCAACAAACGTATTGTTCGAGGATTTGCAGCTGTTGATCGATGATCTGCGGAATCCGCAGCATGAGCTGCGCGTGCTTCTTGAGAGCATGGTCTATCAGCTAGCCGACAATTTGCAGAATCGGGAGGATGTGGCTGCCGCGGTCAGTGAATGGCGGGATGAGATGATCGACAAAATCTCATTGCTTCCTACGATTGAAGCTTTACTTGGGAATATCAAGCAGCTGCTCATTCATGAGCCAAGTCTGCAGCTGGCCGTTCAAGAAAAACATACGGTTAACCCTTCTGATATTAAAGGGCTGATCAACGACTTCATTGCTTCGTATTGGGACTGGTTCAAAGCCAATGAGGAGACGAAGGGCTGGCTGGAGCAATATGTCCAGAAATTCGTCAATAAAATGATCGAGACGGAGCATGCCATAATCGGAGTTATTGTGCGCAAAACGCTTGAAGGCTTTACCGAGCAGAAGCTCGTTTACTTTATTGAAAGCAAGGTCGAAACGGATCTGCAGCGCATACGCCTCAATGGCGCCTATATAGGTTCAGCGCTCGGCGCAGCGTTCTACCTGCTGCTGTACGGCGTATACGAGCCGCTGTTGAAACTGTTTTAAGAAGAAGCTTTCACCTTTTCGGGGTTCCCGGGGTGAAGGCTTCTATTTATTTAAAACAAACCCATAAAGTTTGCTTTTACCCCCGTGCAATCCAAAATAGAGTCAGGTAGTATGGAGATATGCAGCAGCAAGCAGAGCACGGCTCATGAATATGCAATAGAGGCGGGGTGGAAGGATGCTGCGAGTACTTATCGTAGATGATGAATTCGAGATTCGCGAAGGTTTACGAAACCGCTTTCCTTGGGATTCTTACGGGATCGATGAGGTGTTGACTGCCGACGACGGGGATACGGCGCTTATGCTTGCGCTTGATAAGAGACCCGATCTCATCGTGACCGATATCAAAATGAACCGGATGTCCGGGCTTGAATTTCTTCGGGGGTTGGTACCCGTTCAGGATTATAAGCCGGAGTCCATTGTCGTCAGCGGCTATGACGATTTCGAACTGGTGAAGCAAGCGATGCAAATCGGCGTGCTGGATTATATCCTGAAGCCGATAAATCTGAAGGAGCTGGACCAGATCGTCTGCACCATGATCGACCGTATTCAGAAACGTCAGCTCGATCAGCACAACGAGCAGCTGCTGCTGAGCCAAGTCAAATATGCGATCCCGAAGATGCGTGACGAGCTACTCAGAGAAATGATCGAGCAGGACTATGATCCCTATCGCGGAGCAAGAAGACGGCATCGCCTGCAAACGCTGGATTTGGAATGGATCGCCGAGCAGCAGCTGACGTTGGCTGTCATCGAAGCGGATGATTTGAAGGCGATTGAAAACCGTCAGACTCGGGAAAAGGATCTGATCCTGTTCGGGATCGGCAATGTGGTGAATCAAACGCTGGAGGAGGAGAACCCTAATCCCTTCGTCCTTTGTACGGATAGCAGCGGCCGCTGGGTTGTCATATTCGGCTGCCCGCGTATTGAGCATGCACAGCAGAGCCAGGGCATGGCACAGCTATGTATTCAAAGAATTAATGAATTCGTTAAGGTGAAGGCGAGTGCGGGGATGCGCACGACCCCCTGTACGTTCGAGCATTTGCATGAGATGTTCGCCGAAGCGTTAAACGTGCTGGAGCAGAAAGCGGTATATGGAGGGAACCGTCTATTTACCGAGCAGGGACTGTACTATGAGGGTGATGGTGGTGATCTGTCGCTGAGCGAGCCCGATGAGGTGCTAGACCTTGTGAAATACGGCTCCGATGAGGACATCACGGCGGCGATGGAGCGATTCGTCGAGATGGTCCAAGCTTGGCGGCTGTGCCAGCTGAGAGACATTCAGCAAAAAATATTCGAGTGGCTGTTTGAAGTATTCCGCCGTGCGGCTTCTGCAGGCATTCCGAATAAGGCGTGGGGCAGCAATCCGATTGCCGTGTGGGAGCAGCTCGAGCAATTCGATACGCTGCAGTCGCTTCGAGAGCAAACGGAGATGTTCCTGCATGCAATCGCCGCAGACTTCCGCAAGCTGTCTGCAACGCCAAGCCAGATCGTCACCGAAGCGGAGAAAATCCTGCACCGTGATTATGCCGAGAGCTTGACGCTCCAAAGCGTAGCGCAGGCCGTACATGTTACGCCGGTTTGGTTAAGCAAGCTGTTTAAGAAAGAAAAACGAAAAACGTTTTTGGAGTATTTGACGGAAATTAGAATCGAGAAGGCAAAGGACATGCTAGGCGACATTCAGCATAAGGTGTATCAAATTTCTTATCAGGTGGGGTACAAGGACCCGGTGCATTTCTCTAAGCTGTTCAAGAAACAGGTAGGCTGTACGCCTAAGGAATATCGGAGACAAAGAGGTATTGCGGAAGAGTAAACAACATCCTTATCCAATCAAGCAGGTACAACAAGAGGCAGCTTCCAGGTAGATTGTGCTTAACCTAGGGAAGCTGCCTTTCGTTTATCTGTAGAGATTCACTTAATGGTATTGTTTCGAAATGCTTGACAGCTCGATCGTAATGAGCTGCCTTTCGTATATTTTCAGAGGTTCACTTATCCGTGTTATTTCGTAGTGCTCGGCAGCCCGATCGTAATGATCTTGTAAGGAGCGACTTCAATCGTGTTGCTAACCAAATCTTGGCTATTGTCCTCCATAATGGTGCTTATATACGCGCCAGTTGAGGCATCCGGATGCAGAGCAAGATGAATGTCGGAGCTGCCCAGATTATACCACCGAGCCATGCTGTCTCCTCGCTCCTCGTTGACCTTTAGGCTGGAGAAGGCGAGCTGATCGCCGTTCCACTTCAGGAAATCATGTACGGGGGGAAGCTCTCCCTCATGTACGCTGGCACCGATGACGGTAAGAGGAACCGGGTAGCGGTACGCTTCGCGGTATGCCTCGAACCGTTCAGCTTCGCCAGCATAAGGAAGCAGCAGCCATTCGGCTTCGTTCGTACCGAGGCACTGCGCTTCCGGCGTATGGAAGACGCCCCAATCGCCAAGCTCGCCTACTGCGCGCAGCAGCGTCAAGGCAACGGTGTTTCTGCCATCCTGCAGCACCTCGTATTCATTCAAGCCTTTGCCTGCGACCGTGAAACCGCGGTGGTCGTCATGCACGTCGATGAACGCTTGCATATGCTGGCAATTGCTAGGATTTTCCCATTCTTTCTCGGGAATGTTTTTTCTTTGCGCAACCTCGAAGATTGAATCGGCAAAATGCGTGTCCGACATAATATCGGTCGGAAGCAGAACCCGAAGCCTATGGTCCTTGGACTGATTCTCGATACGCGCATGCGCATGTACGCCTTTCCCTTCGCGCTCCAGGCTGAGGCGCGTTACGATGACCAACGGGACAAGCTCTTCCGATCTAGCGGCCTTCCGCTCGCGGAACTCGACCATGGTGCGAATCTCGCCGGCGAGCCGATTATCCGCCTCCGCCGGTATGGCAAGGCGATGTACGATTTCAATCGCTGCTCGGAAGGGGGTATCCTCCACGATTCGGATTTCGGCTCTGCTACCTTTGGTTGTCAACGCGACATCAGAGATTGGCTGTTTGAAAATATATTCATTGCCGATATCGCCTACATTCTCATAGTGGCCGAGATCAAGGAAGAGCTGCTGGCTGTTTTTGTCATAAAGCGAATAACTGCCGTCCGCCTCGACCGAAAGCCGAAGATGTTGGTTCTCAAGTGTCCGATCTCCGGTAATGAGCGTTTCTTTAGCCGTAGATTCCATACTGTCTCCAGCGCGGCTCGGAATCCAAGCGAAGCTGCCGTAGCCCATCGAAGGCAATGCCCCGGTCTCGAAGGTTAAGCGGAGCGCGCGGGCCATGTATGGCTGACGGAATTTGTCCTTCGGCAAATCATAGCCGAAGCGGACGCCGAGATCCTCGGCGCTGAACGCCACGCGGTTCCCGTCCGAATCGACTAAAAAGCCTTCAGCGAACGTGCGGTCGCCCACCTGTTGAGCGATGGCGACAGGATTCTCGCTTTGATCGAAGTAACGGTGCGACCACTCAACCTCGGCGGTTACGACGGAAGAGCCTTCATACCCGCTGGTGTTGAATACGATTAAAGGCGCAGCATCGGGTCCGAATGAAGCGAAGGGAGTCGTATCTACCTTGCTGGCAATAAAATTGGCGCTCTCGCTGATAAGCGCTTTGCCAACCTCCATGCTTTTGGCAAAACGAGTCTTCATTTCCTGGTATACTTCGTCTACGCTGCAGCCGCAAATGCTGTCATGCGGATGGTTCTGCATCAACGTTTTCCAAGCGTATTGCAGAAGTCCGTGCGGATATGCTTTGCCGAGCTGATAGGCGAACGTGGACAGCGGCTCGGCGATCTTCTCCAGAAGCGTCTGGTTCCGCTGATTAAGCTGCTTGATATAAACCCTTGCGGATGCCGTGTTGACGAGAGAATACCAGCCATCGGTTTTCTGGCCCCGAAGCTCGCCTTGCGTCAGGCTGAGGCTGGATGGCTTATCCGCATGCAGTGCTTTCTTGTAGTCGTCGAAATTAGAATGGATGAATTCATAATCCGGGAAAAGCTCGCGGGCGACGCGCAGCGCCTCGGACAAATTGGTCTGAATCGGCTGATGATCGCAGCCGTTCATGAGCAGGAGATGCGGAGTGGACGCGTATTGCTCCGCTCTGGCCAACCGATGCTCCCAATAAGGCTTTGCGAGTGCCGGATCAACGGGAATTTCCATGCCGTTGTTATACCAATTGGCAAATAGAATCCCTAGGACGCTTGAGCCGTCTGGCGCCTGCCAGATTAGCTCGGAGTAGGGAGATTCAAGCCCGGCGGTATCCTCGACACGATTATTGAACCCGGTCGCTTTGACGCCTCTGCCGAACACGGCGGTATCTATGCCGGCTTGGCGGAGCAGCTGCGCCGCTTGCCCCATATTGCCAAAGGAATCAGGGAAATAACCAAGCTTTGAGATAGGTCCGAACTTGCGGGCATCGTTATGTCCGATCTGCAGATTGCGGACATTTGCTTCGCTGCTCGTTAGGAACTCATCCTGCAAAATATACCAAGGACCCAGGGAAAGCTTGCCTTCATCGCATAGCCGTGCGATGATCTCGCGCTTCTCCGGGTATACCTGCAAATAATCGTCCAAAATAATCGTTTGTCCGTCGAGATAAAAGCTGCGGAATTCAGGATCGTTCTCGAATGTATCCAGCAGCGTGTCCATCGTTTCAACCAGCTTCACATGATGGGCTTCGTAAGGCATATACCATTCCCGATCCCAATGGGTATGGGAAATGACATGAACCACCCGCTTCGATGCAGTCATCGTTGTTCCTCTTTTCCGTGGAAGGTTTGATCGTACGCCATTAGTGTAAAGAATCGCCCGAAGCGCTTCAATGAGACAAACAGAAACTTTAATGTGAATTATTATCGTATCGTGGAGAATGTGATTAAAGACGTAAAGAAGCGACTAAGCAAGTTAGAAATACATATTGCATCAACAGCGGATTGAAGGTTAAAATCGAGGACAAGCTTATTTAAGCGAGTGGGAATACCGGAAAGCAGGTGCATGCAGATGAATAAAGTTTCCTTTCGGCTCGCTTCATCCTTCCGCAATCGGATGATTCTTATTTTCTTTATGATAATCATTGTGCCATTCCTGCTATTTGCCTATTACGCGCATATTAAGTCCATAGAAGGCATCTCCAATACGAATACAAAGATGTCGATGAGCTATTTGCTGCAGGCACGAAAAAACTTCGAAATCTACCTGGGCAAGCTTAATGAGCAGATCAATGAAGTGATTGGTAATAAGGAGCTTCAGGAGCTGCTGGAGAGGGAGCCTTTAGACCGCGCAGAAGAGGAAGCGTTTACAGTCAGCCTCCTGACCGCTCTCTATCAAGCGACGCCGGTCATCGATGCGTTCAGGGTCAAGGTCTATCCGATCATACCGACGAATTATCCGTCCTATATGAGGACAATCGACGAATCGATACGGATCGGGGACCAATATTGGTTTCAGCGCTCCAAATCGACGGTGAGCCCGACTTGGTATTTAACGATGCCGAAGCAGGGGAAATACGGGAAGCCGCTGCTATCGTATGTGAAACGATTCTCGGGTTTATATGATCAGAAGCTGAGAGGAATCATCGCAACCGATTTGTCCGAGGATTACCTGAAACGCTACTTCTCTCCATCGGACCAGTTGAAGGACCAAAAGCTGCTGCTCATCAATGAGCATGGCGTGGTTCATTATGATTCCACGGCAAATGAATGGACAGGGAAGGAATTCCCGTCCGCTGCGCTCATTTCTTACATAAAGTCAGGTGACGAGGGGTCTACTTCCATTGCGGTCGAAGGACAAACCTATCTCGCTACCTATCTGAAGATGGCGAACCATCCATGGACGATCGTCAGCCTTACTCCGCTGCACGAGCTGACTGGAACGATAGATGAGATCAATCGCATGCTCGTTATTTTTCTTGTGGTTTATCTCGTTTGCTGCATTAGCGTGGTCTTTTACATTACCGCTTATTACACGCAGCCAATCGCGCATCTGGTTCGTTTAATGAGGAGACTCGAGGCGGACAATCTGCATTACCTGCTGCCCTGGTCGTCGCGAAAGGATGAGGTTGGCTGGCTGTACCGTGGGGTAAGCAGTCTCGTGCAGCGAATCGAGGGGCTAATCAAGGAGGCAGCGCTCTCGGAGCGCAACAAGAAAGTGCTGGAGTTTCAAGTGCTCAGCCATCAGATAAACCCTCATTTTCTATACAATACGCTGGAGTCCATTCGGTGGAAAGCGGAAAACCACGGACGAAGCGACATTAGCGAGATGGTATCCGCGCTCGGCAACCTGCTTCGGCTCAGCTTAAACCAAGGCAAGGAGATTACGACGCTGCGAAGGGAAATTGAGCAGGTAAAAGCATACGTGCTGATTGAGCAGGCGAGGATGGGCAAGGCTGTCCGCATCTTGTACGCCTGTGAGGATGCTTCGATGGATTTGCCATTCTTGCGGCTGCTTCTGCAGCCGCTGATAGAGAATGCGATCCAGCACAGCGTAAGGGACGATTTCGACAAAGGCAAAATCATGATTACGTCCAGGGTCGAGCAGGAGGACATCGTGATTGAACTCGCGGACAACGGCAAAGGCATACCGGATTCCGTTCTGGAAGAGCTGGAGAAGCTGGAGGAGCCAACCGCGGCATTCAGCCAATCGCGCAGAGGCGTCGGACTGCGCAACGTGAACGACCGTTTGAAGCTGTATTTTGGGGAAGCCTATAAACTGAAGATCGAGACAGCGCCCGGGGCAGGCACCAAAATTACGCTAAGGCATCCGATTCTAAAGGATGGTCAGGAGCCGGATACGATCGGAATGGGCAAAGCATAAGGATCAAAGGAGGCATTACCTTGATAAACAAACGTACTTTTACATTTGTTCTAAGTATACTCCTGATGGTTATGCTCGTTCTCACCTCATGCACGATGAAGAACGTGGAGAACGGGAACAAGGCGAAGAAGGCTGAGCAAGATCAGACTAAAGCTCCTGTAACGCTTAAGCTCCTTACCTGGGCGGATGATACTTATCAGGAGCTGTATGATAAATTCAACGCGAAATATCCTTGGATTACGATCGAGCCGATTCAGATTGACGGCGGAGACGACACGATCATGGACCGCATTATTGCGCTTCAGGCAGCGGGAACGCCAGCTGATCTCACATGGGTCGTTGGTGACCTTCTGCGGTACGAGGAAAGCGGCTTGCTGGAAAATTTGAAGCCCTATATGGATAAAGACCGTTCCTTCCAAAACAAAGTGCTGCCTGACGGCTATTTCGATACGATGGTCTTTAATGGCCGGAGGCTGGCGGTACCGTTCGTTGACGTGCCGATGTGGATTATCGTCAATAAGGATCTGCTCGCGAGGCATGGCATTGACATGCCTCCCAATGATTGGACCTTCGATGACTTTAGGGATATTGCGAGACGTGTAACGGACCCGTCAGCTGGAGAGTACGGCCTGACGACAAACAGCGACTTCGTCATGCGCCTGCTGCCGATGAAATCAGCGGCTGATGGCCATGCTCCCAATTTGGCGTATTTGAATGAACGGTTGACCCAGAGCTTGCTGCATACGCCGAATATATTGGATGATGTGCGCTGGCTGCAGGAATTCGTCACAAAGGATGGCTCCATGCTGTCTTGGGAGGCTGCCGCAGCAAACGGCGAAGTCGTGAGGCAATTTGCCAATGGCAAAACAGCCTTCGAGATCGGCGGCGACTGGCTGCTGCCAAGGCTGCAGAAGGAAGCGACGTTTGAATGGGATATTCTGCCTTTCCCGAGAGGAAAGGTTAATCAGTATTCCTTCCATATCAATGGACCGCTTGCGCTGCTGAGCGGCTCCCAGCATAAGGAGGAAGCCTATAAATGGATTAGCTTTCAATTCGAGATGGAGGCGCAGAAATGGAAGATCGAGAAGGGGGCCAATGCTTCGGTCATCGATCCGGAATTGACGGCCTATATCGATCAAGTACCGCTATGGCAGGGAAAGAACATCGAAGCGGTCAAGATGACGAAGGATAACGGTCTGGTGCTGCCAGGCGCAACCATTCCGGGCTTCTCCGAATACAACTGGATCAATGTCGTTAACGATATCGTATTTCAAGGTCATGACGTGAACCGCATCATTCCCGAAACCGAGGCCTGGAACAAAAAAACATTGGAGCTTCGGGAGCGGTTGAGACGTAAGCCTTGAGCTCGAAGCGGTGCGCTCTTGAAACCGAAACATATAGCAAAGAGCTTCCTACTAGCAGAATCACCTGCTGGAAGGAGGCTCTTTTTCTCTATTAGTGCGGGAAGAAAAGAGGAGGATAATACAAAACAACAAAGGATAAGAATGACTCATAGCAAGCCAAATGTCGCTACTTTAGAATAAAAGTATCACATATGGGAAAGGGAAATCGATATGAAATCAAATGGAGTCATTCGGGAATTGCTTCGAAACCGCACCTTGCTGCTAATGTTCCTGCCCGTCGCGACGCTCCTTTTTCTATTTAATTACTTGCCGCTCGCAGGGCTGGTCATCGCATTCAAAAACTTCGACTTCGCCAAAGGCATATTCGGAAGCGATTGGATGGATCCGCTGTTCTATAACTTTGAGTACTTGTTCTCTTCCTCCACCGCATTCCGGGCGATTCGAAATACGATCCTGTTGAACGCGTTGTTCATTATCGTAGGCCTGCTGTTCGAGGTAGGGTTCGCCTTGCTGCTTAACGAGATTCGGAACAAATATTTCAAAAGGGTCACGCAGTCGCTTACGTTTCTGCCATTCTTCATCTCTTGGATCGTGGTTGGCGTCTTCGCTTATAACCTAATGAACTTCGAGAGCGGCGCCATTAACAGATTGCTTGAGAACATCGGCATGCAGCCTATCGACTTCTACAGCGAAGCGGGCTTGTGGCCGCTCATCCTGACAATTGCAGTGAGGTGGAAGGTTACCGGCTACGGCACGATTATCTATTTGGCAGCACTAACCTCCATCGACAATTCTTATTACGAGGCGGCTTCGATTGACGGCGCCACGCGTTGGCAGCAGATTCGCTACATCAGCATTCCGATGCTAAGGCCGACGATTATTATACTGACGCTGCTTGCGGTCGGGCGAATCATGAATGCGGACTTCGGCATGTTCTACGCGATGGTCGGAGATGCGTCTCTCTTGTTCCCGACAACCGACGTCATTGATACATTCGTTTATCGCAGCTTGCGCAAATCGGGAGATATCGGCATGGCATCCGCCGCTGGCTTCCAGCAGTCGATTATCGCTTTCGTGCTCATAATCGGCAGTAATTACGCGGCCCGCAAAATCGACAAGGATTCGGCGATTTTCTAAAACGTCTTTTCACATCAAGGGAGGTTCACCTATATGCTTGCCAAAAAAGTTTCCATCTCGCAAATGGTCATCATGATTGCCATCTCCCTGTTCAGCCTGTCCTGCCTGTTCCCATTTATAATGGTTATTTCAGGCTCGCTCAGCACGGAGAAGGACATTATGGACTATGGCTACTTGCTCTGGCCGAAGACGGTAACGTTCGATTCCTACCGGATTCTGTTTCTCGGCTCCACCCGAATTATCGACGCTTACGGCGTTAGCTTATTCGTCACGATAGTCGGCACGGTGCTGTCATTGTTCGTAACTAGCATGGGCGCATACGTGATGGCGAGAAGGTCATTCAAGTATAGAAACATATTGTCCATCTATGTCATCATTACGATGCTTTTTAACGGAGGGCTTGTCCCTTGGTACATCATTTGCGTCAGATACCTGGATCTGAAAGATACGTTATGGGCGCTCATATTGCCGATGCTGGCCAATGCGTTCAACATGTTCCTCATTCGCAATTTCATGCTGTCGATCCCGGAGGATATGAACGAATCGGCCAAAATGGACGGCGCAGGCGACTTCAAAATCTTCTACAGCCTGATCCTGCCTCTCTCATTGCCCGTGCTTGCCACGGTTGGCTTGTTCGTTGCCCTAAGCTATTGGAATGACTGGTTCCTTGGCCTCATGTTCGTCGACAAGCAAGAGCTGCAGCCGCTGCAGCTGCTGCTGCGAACGCTCATCTCCAATGTGGAGTTTCTCAAGAGCTCAAGCAATGCTTCGGCGATGCAGCGCATTTCGGCGCAAATTCCGTCCGAATCGATTAAGATGGCGCTTACGGTCATCACGATCGGGCCGATTATTTTCTTGTATCCGTTCGTTCAGCGTTTTTTCGTAAAGGGTTTAATGGTTGGCGCCGTAAAAGGATGACTATGTCGGCTTCAGCCGTGTAGTATATAAATCACAAGCTAAGGGGAGAGATTCAGATGAAAAAAAGAAAAGCGAAGCTGCCGTTACTGCTGGCTGCTGTAATGCTGCTTACCGTGATACTGGCTGCATGCAGCTCGAACAACGGGAATGCGCCAAGCAACGGCAAAGCAACGAACGCGCCTTCCGGGGAATCCGGCGAAAAGCTGGAGGATGAGGTGACGCTCAAGTTCTATTTCGGCGGGGATAAAAAAGCGGCTACGGACGAGGTATGGTCCAAGGTCAGCGAATATGTAAAGGCGAAGGGCTTGAACGTGAAGTTCGACATCAACTTTATCCCGTTCGGTGATTTCAAGGAAAAAATGCTCGTTATGGCTGCTTCAGGCGATAACTGGGACATGAACTTCGACGGCGATTGGCTGTCGTACAAGCAGATGGCTGCCAAAGGCTCGTACATGGCGCTGAACGATCTGCTTCCGGAATTTGCGCCTAATCTTATGAAAAAATACGAGGAGCAGGGTACACTTGCAGCTGCTACTGTTAACGGCAACATCGTTGGCCTTCCTTGGACGATGAAGATGAACGAGCGCAAGTTCACCGGCTGGCGCTCCGACCTTGTTGAGAAAGCTGGCCTTGATATACCGGCTGGCTCGATTAAGACGATCGAGGACGTTGACCGCTTGCTGCGTGAGCTGAAGAAAGCATACCCGAACGAAAGAATTTCTCGGACGCCGCCCTTATCGCTCATTATGATTCGCGACGAGTGGGTAGACCTTAATTTCCACGGCCTCGGCTTCTACTTGGCTGACGACAAAATTACGGTTCAAGCGGTTGAACAGCAGCCTTTCTATCTAGAGGCGGCAAAGCTGGCAAAGGTGTGGTATGACGATAATTTGATCAATAGAGACGCGATGATCGATAAGTCGGACGAAGCGGCAGAGTGGAGAAACGGCAAAAAGCTGTTTACGGTCACGTCCCATGAATGGGTAAGCGCGAATCCAGGCTTCTCCGATCCAGCTTTCAAAATGGAGTCGGCTGAGCTGTATCCAGACAAACGCTTTGTTAACCGTACGGCGCTCGCTAACGTCGTTGCGATCAACCGCAATTCCAAAAATCCGGAGCGCGTGCTTCGCCTTCTGGATATGATCGAAACCGACAAAACGCTTTATGACCTTGTGCAATACGGGATTGAAGGCAAAACGTATGTGCTGAACGGCGAAACGGCGGAGTATCCGGAAGGCATGGAAACGACGACGAGCAACTACATGGAATGGGGCGGCCAATGGGCATTCTGGAAACCGCAATTCATGCGTCCGACGATGACGTACGGACCTGATTTCTGGGTGAAGGAAGCTGAATTCGCAAGCAAGCCGAACAATGTGAACTCTCCGATCGACGGTTTGTTTATCGCAGAGGACAATATGAAGAACGAGATCGCCAAACGCGACACCGCAAGCGACGAGCTGAACAGACCGATTGAATTCGGCGTCGCGAAGGATGTAGAGAAGGCGGTAGCGGATTATATCGAGACACAGAAGAAAAACGGACTGGATGTCATTATTGCCGAAACGCAAAAACAAATTGACGCATTCCTAGCAACCAAAAAATAATCATTCACCTACGAGAGAAGCCGACCTGAAGCAATGAAGGAAGGCTTCTCTTTTTGAATAAAATGAAAGCGAATACATTATTAAAAGCTGGCTATTGGGCAGATTGATTGCCTAAGGCATGAGCATCACGGCAAGAACGGTGCTGGTGGAGGCTAAGCTGTTCCAAGCAGCGAATGGCAGGCTGCAGCCGAAAGGCAGCCTGACTCGACTTGCAAAGAAGCCGCCGTACTCCTGCATCGTATGTGTAACCAGCAGCCTTTATCCGCGAGCCTGGTCCCCCGGGATCAGGCTCTTTTTCAATCAACGAGTCACTTCAAAGAGCCATTTCAAAGAGCCTCTAAACAGGCTGAATACTTACTGCTTCTCGGTGTAATCACTTCAAAAAAAGAGATAGGAGGTGGTAGGATCGTCAATAATGGTTTGCTTCGCGATTGCAACAACAATTAAAGGAGGAAAAGCATGCTCGCAAAAAGCAGAAAAAGTGTATGGCTCATTATCTCCCTCGCTTTCGTAATCATTTCCACGCAGCTGTCATTCTCGCCATCCCAGGTTTCCGCCGCTTCAAACTTAGCTCTTAATAAGCCCGTCACGGCAAGCAGTCACACGCAGGTTTATACGGCTGCCAACGCAACGGATGGGAATCAGGCTACTTATTGGGAAGGGGCAGCAAGCAGCTACCCGAATGGATTGAGAGTCGATCTTGGCAGCAGCGAGACGGTCAATCAGGTCGTGCTTAAGCTGCCGGCAGCTTGGGGCTCGCGCACGCAGACGCTATCGATTCAAAAAAGCGGTGACGATGCGAGCTATACAACAGTCGCTGCCTCGGCAGACTACGTCTTCAGCGCAGGCTCGAACACGGTTACGATTAATTTCGCAAGCACAAGCGCGCGGTATTGGAAAGTAAACGTGACGGCGAATACCGGCGCGACAGGCGGCCAAATTTCGGAGCTGGAGGTATATGGGCCTTCATCGACGCCTGTGCCATCTCCAACACCAACACCAACTGTTGCGCCAACGGCTACACCAACTGCCATTTCGGCCTTTGTTCAAACCGCAGCTTCCAGCTACAACAGCCAATTCGGCATCCAACTGGAATCCTCCAGCGAGGGCGGGCAAAACGTTGCTTACGTAGACAATGGCGACTATATCGCGTTCAACAACGTCAATTTCGGCAGCGGAGCATCATCTGTTTCCCTGCGCGTAGCAAGCCAAACGAGCGGCGGCAATATTGAAATTCGGCTAGACAGTGCCACGGGAACGTTGGCGGGAACCTGCGCCGTAACGGGTACAGGCGGATGGCAGTCTTGGACGACGAAGAACTGTTCGGTAAATACGATAAGCGGGGTACATCAGCTGTACTTGAAATTTACAGGCGGAACAGGAAATCTCTTTAACGTCAATTGGTTCAAGTTCACAGCACCTGCTGCTGGCGGCGATGTGGTCGGCAAAATTTTCGCCGGCTATCAAGGCTGGTTCACAGCTGGAGGGGACGGATCGCCGCTCAACAACTGGACGCATTGGTCCAAAAATAACAACACTTTATCTCCGAATTCGAACGTGAACGTCGAGATGTATCCGGATATTAGCGAATACACGAAGCTGTATCAAACGAATCTCGGCAATCTGGGCAATGGACAGCCTGCCAAGCTGTTCTCCTCGTATGATCAGGAAACGGTCAACAAGCATTTCGAATGGATGCAGTCGTACAACATTAGCGGCGCCGCGCTGCAACGATTCGGCGCGGATGCAAGCAGCGCTCCGAACACCTGGAGGCAAAACCGCGACAGCGTTGCCGTGAAGGTGAAGAACGCAGCGGAGTCGTACGGGCGGAAATTTTATGTCATGTATGATATTACGGACCTGAGCCCAACCCAATGGGTGAACAACGTCAAGACCGACTTCACGAACAATGTGGTAGGCGCGATGAATTTGACTGGATCATCCGCATACGCGAAGCAGGACGGTAAGCCCGTCATATGCATCTGGGGAATCGGCTTTACTGATCGTCCCGGTACGGCGGCCGAATCGGCTGAGCTCATTGCATGGTTCAAAAACCAAGGTTATTACGTCATTGGCGGCGTTCCTACTCACTGGCGCAACGGGAATGAAGACTCGAAGCCCGGTTTCCTAGACGTATACAAATCGCTGGATATGCTGTCTCCGTGGTTTGTCGGCAGATTTAGTCAATTAGCAGGAGCGGATCACTACAAAACGAACCAATGGCAGCCGGATTTTGCTTTTACGCAAGCGAACGGCATCGTCTATCAGCCTGTCATCTGGCCTGGATTTGCTTGGAAGAATATGAAAAACGGGCCGATCAACGAAATTCCTAGGCTGCACGGGGATTTCATGTGGCGGCAGGCTTACAATCTGAAAAGCCTAGGGGTCAATACAGGCTATATTGCCATGTTTGACGAATATGACGAAGCGACAGCCATTGCCAAAGCGGCGGCAAACAGCTCCATGATCCCGAACAATCAATATTTCCTTACCCTCGATGCTGACGGCGTCGCCGTATCGTCGGATTTCTATTTGCGCTTAACTGGCGATATTGCAAGGCTGTTCAGCAATGAAATACCGCTTACCGCGAATCATCCGACCACCCACCAATAAGCAGACGTTCGAACCAAATGAAAAGGCGTGCCGAACGGGGGCAGCTGCAAAGCATTCATTTGCAGAGCCTCTAGCCGGAACGCCTTTTTTTCAAAATAGAGTACCTTATAGGTTTCAAGCGATAAAGCATTCTCCTATTTCTACGAGAAACGGGTTCCTTCCTCTTGCAGAGGATGGCGAAGCCGTTTCTTCTTGTATATACTAGAAAGAACTGACGGGGAGGGGCTATTGCATGAGCAAGATTAAGCACATCATCTTTGATTTTGACGGAACGCTGGCGGACACCTGGCCTGTTATGTATATGGCTGTTGCAGGCGTATTCCGCCGGCATGACAGCCGTGAAGTATCGATTGAGGATATCTATGCCGTGGCGGGACCGACAGAGCTGCAAATTATTGAGACGCATCTTCGCAATCGCGAGCAGGTCGCGACTGCGGTTAACGAATTTCTGTCCGATTACGAGCAGCATCACGATGAGCTGGTAGAACGCAGCTCGGCAATTGCGGAGCTGCTGCGCACACTCCGGGAAGCAGGTATTGGCTTAGCCTTGTTTACAGGGAAGTCGCGGAGAACACTGGATATTTCACTTGAAAAGCTGCGCTGGGAAACCGAGTTCGACCATATCATTACCGGCGACGACGTCGAGAAGCGCAAGCCGTCCGCGGAAGGCATTCACCGCATACTGGACAAGCTCGGCTGGTCGAGTGAACATACGATATTCGTTGGCGACAGCAATGATGATATGCTGGCTGGCCAAGAAGCTGGCATGCGTACCTTCGCTGCACAGTGGATGTCGATTGTGCAGGACAAGCATTATCGAATCGAGCCGGAGCGTATTTTCAGCGATGTCGGCGAGTTTCAAGTATTTGTTTTGTCACAAGCTCAGTAATTGCAGCTCAGCTTTAGTTGTTCGAGGGTCATATTATGCATCGTTAATCATTCCGCATAAATGGGGTAATCGCCAATCATCGGACCTCCATTCCTAATAGCAAATGGCCAAAGAAGCGTTCCTTCGCGAGGGAACGCTTCTTTGGCGTATATAAAGCACGCAGAGGGGGACAATCGTAAGAGGAAAAATAGGGGGATAAGGAGAAACGGAGCATGGATTCATTCATACAGAAAATAAGAGATTCACTTGGCGACAATGATGATTTTTTCTTCCAGCAGGAGAAGATCGGCAGAGCCAACGTCATCTTAATGGGTTTTATCTCGCTCATTGATTGGACTAGAACGAAAGAAACGCTTCACGCCAATATGGAGAATTGGAACTCGGATCGTGACGATGCTTTATCCATGATGGAGGCCGTCGGTGAAGTAAGGGAAATGGACCTGAGCGAAGCAATCACGATGATCATGGACGGTAAATTGATCGTCCTTTTTGAGAGTGAGCGCAAATTAGTTGTGGCTACAGCCTATCCGAGCCTGCTGAATCGAGCAATCGAATCACCTACGAACGAGAACTTGCTCCAAGGGGCGATTAGCTCGTTTATCGAGGATATCGACACGAACATCGGCATGGTTAGAAAACAAATCGTTTCTCGCCATGTCAAGGTGAGAAGCTTCTTGGCAGGCACTTTGTGCCATAAAAAGCTTTCCCTGCTCTATGATGAGAGCCACGCGGATTCCAAGCTGGTGGCTAATATTATTAAACAAATTGAAAGCAGCAGCGACAAAGAAATTAATAACCTGCAAAACCTAACGAAAGCGCTTGGACTATCCGCATGGTCATCCGTTCCCAAATTCAACACGACGGAATTGCCGGAGGAGGTTGCAGGCGCTTTGATTAAGGGCCGGGTCGTCCTGTTTATTGACCGCATGCCGTTCGGTCTTATTTTGCCTAACCTGATCTGGGATATGTTCTCGCTGGAAAATGATCGTAATTATCCGCTCCCCCTCATGATCGTCATTCGGCTTCTCCGCGTAATTGGGGTGCTCACGACGCTGATTGCACCAGGACTCTATGTTGCGCTTGTAGCGGTAAACCCGGAGGTGCTTCGGATCGAGCTGGCATTAACGATTGCACAAAGCCGTGAGGGCGTGCCTTATCCGGCTATCGTTGAGATGATATTCATGCTTATTATTCTGGAGCTTATTATCGAAGCGAGCACGAGATTGCCCAAAAGCATCGGTCCAACGATCACCATGGTAGGAGGTATTATTCTCGGCCAAGCGGTCGTGACGGCCAAGCTGGTCAGCAATTTATTGATTATTATTTTGGCGGCTACGACGATATCGAACTCGACAGTGGTCGGTTTTCAAAACTCGCTCGCGGTTCGTTTATTTAAATATTTAATCGTGATTATGTCCGCGATGTATGGTGTGCTGGGCTTGCTCGCGGGGCTGGTACTGATATGCGCTTATCTATCAAGCTTGAACACCTTCGGTATTTCCTATCTGAATATAAGCATGAATAAGGGTGAATCGAATAATGGATAAAAGCTTGCACGTCATTCTGATGTATGGATTAACTCAGCTTGGGTTTATCTTTTTCTTCTACTCCGGTGATATTATTGCCAGTACGACTGAGGGGCATTGGCTAGCCATCGTTATAGGTCTCGTGCTCAATTGGGTTATGGTTTGGCTCTATATGAAAGGACTAGGCTATTTCCCGAAGCAGGATATGATTAGTATTTATGCGTCGGTAGGAAAGTGGGCAGCTTTATTATTTCTTCTGCCGCTTGTTTTTTTCCTATTCATTACCAATATAATCACGATACGCGCTTTCTCAGAGGTGATTACGCTCGTCTTTCTTGCCAATACGCCTTTATGGGCCATTATGGCACTAATCATCACCATTTCAGGTTATATTGCGCTTAATGGCGTCGAGTCCATCCTTCGAACAGGCGTTTTACTCGCTATATTATTTCTGCCGGTCATTTTGTTCACGATCTGCATCTCATTTCAAAATGTGGACTTTCGCTACTTTTTCCCGATCATGGACGAAAAATTTTCTTTTCTAGCCAAGCCCCCCTATTGGCATAGCTTCTCCGCATTCGCCGGGAGTTTCCTGTTTCTCGGCTTCATACAGCCTTATGTGACTTATCGTCCCAAGAATGTATTATTCACGATGGCTGCGCTAGTTCCTTTTTATTTCATTGCTGTGTATGTCCCGCTCTTTACGTTCGGGCAAGCGACAGCATCGACATTTAAATTTCCCTTTATTGTGCTCATGAGCACGATACATATCAACTGGCTGATGTTTGACCGGATTACGATGTTTTTACTGCTTTGTCTAGTCACCTTCACGATGCTGTTTATTTCGATGGTGCTGTGGAAGCTCAGCCAGATTTTGCATCGCTGCTTGCCAAAGGTGAAGCCTAGTTATTTCGTCATAACGATTGCCGCTGCTAATTTCATAGGCTGCCTGTTCATTACCAATTGGGAGGAGATTCAATCGCTTATTATGTGGAATACCATGCTGCGTTTTTTTGTGTTGGTCGGCATTCCATGCTCCATCTGGCTGCTCGGAATTCGTGCTAAAAGGATGATAAAAGATGAAGGTGCTTAAGCTGCTTGCCGCTGCAATGATGGTTGTTATCCTCAGCGGCTGCTGGGACAATATCGATATTAACCATCGCGTATTGCCAGTCGTAATGGGCATATCCAAGCATGACGGCGAATACTTAATCTATTTGCAAATTCCCGAGCCGATGCAGAACTCGACACAGATCAAAATCGTGAAGGGAAAAGGCAGCACAATCAATCATGCCGTGGATGATATTAGCGCTAATCTGGAGGATCGTGTCGATTTGCTTCATGTCAAGGTCATCGTGCTGGATAAAAAATATGCAGAAGCAGGCTTAGAGGATACCATTTCCGACTTCATGAGAGGCAGAGACGTTTCCCCCAAGACGCTTGTAACGATCTGCGATGAGGATATGGATCAATTTTTTACTTTGGCCAAAAAGAAAATGGGTCCCAAAGGAACGACGTTATATGATTTTTTCGAAAAAAACGCAGGCTGGAATCCGCAAATTGCGCTGACGAGGGTTTGGGAGGTTTACCGCAGCATTCATTCGTATACGCGCGACGTAGCGGTTCCGATCATTCGATCGGGAGATACCACGGTCATTCAGCACATCGGCTCCGCCATTATTAGGAAAGGCAAAATGGTCAATCAGATTAATTCGGAGGAGACGCTGCTCTTTAACGCTTTTCAACGCGAGAGTACACAAGGGAAAATAGAAGTTATGCATCACGCCAGCGTCCTTGTTATCGGCAATTCGCTTGAGGTGCATAGTCAAATGGATGGCCAGACTCCGATTCTGAGGTGCAGGCTCAAGCTAAAGGTCGTTATATTGGAAACAAAGGACCATCCTACAAGCGACATGATCATGAAAGAGCTTAACGAGGGACTCACTCATCAGTTCAATCACATGTTTGCCAAGCTTCAAGGCAGCGGGGCAGATATTCTAGGGACAGGGCAATACTTCCGCAGTAAAATTCCTCGGTCAGAGCTGAGGGATTGGCGTACGGCGTTTTATCCTAAGCTGAAGCTTGACCTGCAAGTGCAGACGATTATTGAGAATACGGGATTTCTTGAGCTAAGCTGATGCGGACTGCCCATCATTTGCCGTTCAGTCTGGCCGAGCTGTCCGTAAGCTGTCCAGCTCTGCGCTTTGTAAATGTTTTTCTCCAGCTTGCGGATAGCGCGGGGTTTGCAAGCAGTTGATCAATGGCTTCGTTATTTTGCTTGTCCATGTGCATGATGCGGTTGGCGAATGAGACCGTAAGGGAGGCGTCTGGGTTACGTTCGATTAAGGAAAGCTCTGCTTGGCTCGGTACTAAACCTTCCTGAAGCACACGGAAATAATAACCGGTGAAGCCTGTCGTTTGAACCAAAAGCGGGAGAGTGGGCATATTAAATTTAATAGAAAGCTTGAAGCAGGGCTGCCTAGGCTGACTCACTTGTACGATCGCTTCACCCAATCGGAATATGTCTCCTATGCATAATTGAGATTCAAGCATGCCCTTTGTCGTAAGATTCTCGCCAAAAGCTCCAGGACTAAGCTGGGCTCCGAGCTCGCTCTCCCAATAGGCATAATGCTCGATAGGATATACGCAGACTGCTTTGTCCGTACCGCCATGATGCTCCAAATCCGCTTGTCCGTCTCCCTCGAAATTTAGTTTCGATAAAAAGGCATCGCGATGGACAGGCTTTTTGTAAATGGCTGTGAGGACATCTTTATTTTTATGCTCCACGAGTTCGCACTAATTCTAAAGCGAGACTAGCGCTTCAGTACAGCCGCGCTAGTCTAGTTTGATTTACTGCATAAAACTGATTATTGAATAGATTTATCTATTATGAGCACAGTAGTGGAATTTCATTTGCGCGGTCTGAGTGTAAGGTAAAGCTCCGCTAAGAGGAATCAAGCAACTATAGGATAAATCTACAAATATCGGTGTCATAAAATTCCCGCTCCTCAAAAACCCTCTATGCTTTACATTGCATCGAATCAATCGCTTTGCCCATACGACATCTTTGATTTCCTTGGTTATGATTGTTTTTGCAATCTGATAAAAAGCCTGTTTATGATCAAGTGAAGCTCCAAATTCCATCAGACCAACATTTCTGAATTTTACAATCATCAGTAGGGATTGCTATATACCAGCCATACGTCTTTTGGACGAACACTAGGTTGCCCGTCCGTTGAGTAATACCGTGAATCTTTGGACTTCCCGATCATACCTTCAAGTTCAAATTGTTTGATTTTTTCGAAGAGCTCAATTCCTTTTTCTTGTATATAAAATAATTTGTTTAAATGTGGTTGATTAACAGTCACCTCATCTAGCAGCTGCTTTCGTTCGAGGAGCGGCATAATCATTACAGACTTTCCACGATGTTTTAATATATCGAAAACAATGTATGTTATCGGATTTGATCTAGCTGCAATCTCTGTTCTTTTAGTGGTGTTAATTCTCTTCATTACAGCTTTGAAATCTTCTTTGAGAGTTTCGGGAAAGGTACTTCATTAAGTTTAAATTGCAGGATATGAATTTTGATGTTAGTTTTATGTTATTAATAGTGACTCGAAATGTACGAATTTCTCTGGAATCCATGAAATCTGAACCGAATCATTGAATCGGGAACTATATTGTGACCCCAACATGACGTTATCATAACGTTATGAAGGGGGTGAAACTAAAATGGTGTTTCGAGAAATTATGCGCAATCGCGTCTTGTATTCGTTGGCGGTTCCGGGCTTGCTGGTGCTTATTATTTTCTTTTATTTACCAATGTTCGGTCATGTCATTGCGTTCAAAAATTACAATTACTTTGACGGGATTTGGGGGAGCCCTT
Source organism: Paenibacillus sp. 2TAB23 (assembly GCF_052115165.1). NCBI lineage: Bacteria > Bacillati > Bacillota > Bacilli > Caryophanales > Paenibacillaceae > Paenibacillus > Paenibacillus sp. 2TAB23. Next base: position 75,886 of record NZ_JBFRGD010000009.1, on the reverse strand, counting down.
GGACGGGGCTCGATAATTTCAAGTTTTTCTTCGGTGGAAGCGACTGGCTGCGAGTGACGTTCAATACTCTGTTTCTTAATGCATTGTTCATTGCGTTCGGTCTTGTCATCTCAGTTATTCTAGCCATTTTTCTTAATGAGATTAGGCAAGTCGTCTTCAAGAGAGTCGCGCAATCGATGGCGTTTCTTCCATTTTTCGTATCTTGGATGGTCGTAAGCATGATGCTGTTCTCTCTGCTTAACACCTCGGATGGCTTAATAAACCGTTCGTTGAAGGAGCTAGGCATGGATGCGGTATCTTGGTACAGCCTGCCTCACTATTGGCCGGCCATATTAACGATCATTAGTGTATGGAAGACGGCAGGCTACCAGGCTGTTATCTATTTGGCTGCCATTACAAGCATTTCGCCGGAGTATTATGAGAGCGCCCAAATAGACGGAGCAACGAGGCTGCAGCGCATTAGGCATATTACGCTGCCGCTTCTTCGCCCGACGATTATTGTGCTTACATTGCTAGCAATTGGACGTATCTTTTACGGGGATTTCGGCATGATCTTCGGACTCGTTGGAGACAATGGCGTCCTATACGAGACGACGGACGTAATCGATACGTATGCATACCGCGCTTTACGTCAGTTGGGTAATTTCGGTATGTCCTCGTCTATCGGGCTATACCAATCCGTGCTAGGCTTGGTTACGATCTGCGTATTTAACCTCATCGTACGGAAGATCGACAAGGAATCGAGCATCTTCTAGAAAGGAAGGAGGGCTAATCGCCATGCTAAATACTATCAAAAAAATAGGCGCCTCCGACAAATTAGTCATGACCGCTGTATATGTGACAGTTATGTCGTTCGCTTTATTTTCTTTTATTCCCTTTTGGCTTGTTATTGTGAACTCGTTCGCTTCCGAAAGCGTACTCGGTCTGAACGGCTTTAGTCTCTTGCCGAGCAAATGGTCTCTCGATGCTTACCGATATTTGCTAACGGGCAATCAAATCTATTATAGCTACGGTGTGACGTTATTCGTGACGATCGTAGGTACTGTGTTAGCTGTACTCATTACCTCCATGTTCGCATACGTGCTGGCCCATCCGAAAATCAAGTTCAAAAACCAGTTGGCGTTTTTTACTTATTTTACGATTCTGTTCGGTACCGGGCTTGTCGGCTTCTATATTGTGATTTCGATGTGGTTGGGACTCAAGGACAGCATATGGTCTATGATCCTGCCATCGCTGATTAACCCATTCTACACGTTCATCTTAGTCTCATTCTTCCGTACGCTGCCCTTCGAAATCTACGAATCGGCAGTCATGGACGGAGCGGGGGATTATCGGATTTTCTTTCGCATCATGTGGCCGATTTCAGTGCCGGCGATCGCGACGATCAGTTTGTTTTATGCGATTTTTTATTGGAACGACTGGTGGCTGGCATTGCTGTTTGTCGACAATTACAAACTGCAGCCGCTTCAGCTCATGATTAGGCAGCTCATTTCCAATCTCAATATCTTGTCATACATTCAAGGCAGCCCCGGCTCTTATGGAGGGGGATTGCCAAATCAAGGTGTACGGCTCGCGACGGTTTGCTTGACGATTGGTCCAATCGTATTCCTGTACCCCTACATTCAGAAGTACTTCGTAAAAGGATTAACGATTGGTTCGGTAAAAGGTTAATAGATGTTGGGATAAAACCAGTGGAGGTTAACGATATGACAAAATGGCCCAAACTAAGTGCTCTGCTTCTTATCATCACTTTGCTCATTACCGCTTGCTCGCGTAATACGGGGGAAGAGCCCGGTAACGGAAATCATGAACAGAAGGCTTCTTCAGATCCCGTGACGCTGAAGATTGTGATGCCAGGCGATCGTCCTGCCGATATGGATAAGGTTATCGCGGAAATCGAGAATAGAATTAAGGGTACGCTCAATGTAAAGCTCGACGTCATCTTCTCCTCCTGGTCGGACATTCATCAGAAAACGCAGATTATGCTTACGAGCGGTGAGCCGGTCGACCTGATGTTCGAAGCCCCTTGGATGCATCTAGACAGCATGGCGTCAGCAGGTTATTATGAGCCGCTAGAGGAGTTGCTAAACGAATACGGCAAAAATATAGTGGCGGCGCGCCCGCAGCAAATGTGGGACGCAAACAAAATTAACGGCCAAGTGCTCGCGATCCCGCTCGGAAATTCGTTCTACAAACCGACGACCTATTATATTCGCAAAGACTTAAGAGAGAAGCTCGATTTGCCGCCTATGCAATCTTATGATGATATTATTTCGTTCGCTAGAAAGGTACAGCAGCAGTTCCCTGACATCACACCAATGACGCCGCAAACGCAAATTCCAATGTCCGAGGTGCATTTCCGATTAGCGCAAGGAACAGATGTTATGATGACGCCGATGTTGACTGATTTCATCCTCTATAGGGCTCCGAATTCGCCGATTATTCGCAATATGCTGGACGATCCTAGCCCGGTGATTTGGAGCGCGATCGAGAATGCACGCAATCTTTATCGCGACAAAATTATTAATCCAGACGTGATGGCGATCAAGGACCCCGATAACTGGGTGACGACTCATCCTACGGCAGTTTACTTAGCGACGGATTTTGGCTTAAAAGCTGATCTGGCCAAGAAGCTGCTCTCTAACTTGCCAGGTTCGGATCTTGAATCGTACACACTATTCGATCCGACGCCGGGTAAAAATTCGTCAACGTTCAAGCAGTGGAATTTCATGACCGTTCCGAAATCGAGCAAACACAAAAAAGAAGCGATTCAATTTCTAGATTGGGCTAACGCCTCTCAAGAAAATTATGACCTGCTTGCGTATGGAATCAAGGGCGTGAACTGGGAAGATGCAGGGGATCAGCAGTATAGGATGTTGACGCCGGACAAATACCCATGGTTCCCGTATGACTGGATTTGGAATCCGAAATTCGACCGGCTCGACGCCAGCCAAGAGCCCTCCGCTATCGAGCTAAATCGGTTTATTATGAATGCGGACAACTTTACGGTCGATGTGCTGACAGGCTTTAACTTTGATACCAGTGCCGTTCAGAACGAGCTGTCCCAATTTTACGCGTTGGAAAATCAGTATTTGCTGCCGATATACAACGGTGCGGTTGATCTGGATACGTATTGGAAGGAGTTTGCCGAGAAGGCCGGCCCTGCGCTCAAAAAAATTCAGGAAGAAGGGCAAAAACAAATCGACGATTTCCTGAACAAGTAGCGTCATAGTGGAACAGAGGGAGAGGGGAGGAACACATGCGTAAATACATCCAAGCTGAGGCTTATTTGCACGTATTTCTTATATTGGTGATTTTGTTCAGCATGACCGTTATTCCCTTCTCCTTCTATTTATCGAACCAGTATTCCAAGTATGCTTCGCAGGAGCTTGAGCGAAATGACCGTTATAAGCTGGAACAAACGAAAGAAAATCTCGTCTTTACGTTCGACCGCCTAAAGCGGGTAACGCTAAGCCTATACGAAGAGCCGGAAATCAGGACATGGGTACAATTGCGGGAAGAAGATCCTTTCGTGCTCAACGGCATGGTGCAATTACTAAAGAAAAGGCTCGTTAATGAGCCTTTCATCGAATCCGTTGTTGTGTACAATGCCAATCTGGGACGCGTATTTGATTACGATACGGGGATGCTTCCGGCGTATGAAATGCTGATTGATGGCATGGAAGAGTTCGTGCAAGGAGAATCCCCGAATTATTTCCGTATGACAAAGCTGCTGTTCCAAGGACACAAAGGTCTTGCTATCCTGCTGCCGTTCGGACTTGAGAAAGACCGTTCGAAGAGCTTTCTGGTTATTCGGTTGAACAGCGATGCCATTCAGAAGTCGATGCTGCAGCTAAACAAGGATAGCGGCGTATTCATTCATGTGGCAGATGGCAATGGTGAGCCCATTATTGGCCAATCCGACGTGGGACTGCTCCATCAGCTGAGTGAGCAGGGCAAGAAACAGCGCAAAGAAACATTCCGAACAAGCGTCCAAGACAGCCAGTGGATCGTCTCCTATGATCTGGCAGGCGTTGAAGACTGGACGATATATTACTCGGCAAGAATGGACGACTGGTTCCGCAATGTGGAATCTTTCAAGCACAAAATTTTGTATTCGTTTCTCGGGTTATTGCTATCGCTTATCGTGATCTTGTTTTGGAATGCGAGAAGCTATCATCGTCCCGTCAGCCAGTTGGCAAGGCAAATATCCAGCATGGTCGAAATGGCTGCGGACAGCGGCTGGAGAAGAAGGCTGCTGCCGAAGAACGAGGTTCATCAAATTCAGCAAGGCTTCGGAATTCTCTCGGAGAGGATTGAGCAGTTAAGCCAGTCGGTTCAGGATGGACGGCTTAGGCAGAAGGAAGATGACCTGCGCGAGTGGGTCAATGAGGGCAAGCTGGAAGGCCCGGCCCGCAAGCGGCTTCAAGAATCTAGTACGATTCTGGATTACACCAGCATCGTTGTTGCTGTATGCAGAATCGATTCCTATATGGCGTTATCCGAGAAATATGATTTCTCCTCTCGCAAAACGCTTAAGGGCACGATCGTCAATATCGCCTGCGAGACCTTTGACCACAAGGCATGGAAGGTAGAAAGCATTGATTTTGGTGGTAATCACCTCGTCTTTATTATCGGAGTCAGTGCTGAAGGGTATAAGAAGGAGCTGCCTCACTGCTTCGAAGAAATTAATGACCGTGTGCACAAGTGGCTGAAGCTAAATCTGACCGTTGGATTAAGTGAGCTCCAGAAGCGGGACTGCGACATGAAAGCTGTCTACGACAAGGCTTTTCAGCTTGCAACGCTTAGCTTTATCGATGGAAAAAGCCGTATTTACCAAGAATCAGATTACGAAAACGAAGCAAGAAGCTCGATACCATTACCGGATAACGCAATTCCACCAGGGCTCATTGACTCCATTCGGCTTGGACAGACCGATAAGGCGAAGCACTTGCTGGACGAAGCTGGGAACAGGCTGCGCCAAATGTCTTATGACGAGTGTAAGCTGCAACTGACATTCCTGATCTATCACTTGTACAAGGCATTTGGCAAAGTAATGAATTCCTCTAGTATGAACGGCATTCGCTCGGAGCTGGATCGATTTAACACGCTGGATGAAGCGATGGATAAGCTGAAGGAAGATACTGAAGTTATTATAGGCAACTTGTATGAGTGCCGCGCGGGTGACAGAAGAGACGAGCGAGTGGAGGAAATGCTTCAATATTTGAGGCTTAACATTCACAATCCCATGTTAACGATCGATGAAATGGCGAATCATGTATCACTATCCGTCAATTATGCCCGCACACTATTCAAGGAGCGGACTGGGATTACGGTTGCGGGTTATATCCTGAATGAGCGCATTCAGCTCGTCAAATATTTGCTCGTCCAAACCAACAAGACGATTGCCGAGATTGCTGCACAATCGGGGTTCCAATCAAGAAGCACATTTTTTACCGTGTTCAAAAAAGAAGTAGGCGTTACGCCGAGCGATTACCGTTCGAATCTGAAGGGAGCTATTATGAATGAGTGAATCGTTAAATGTGATTGTTATATTCGCGCATCCAGACGAGGGTGAGAAGTATGCCGGAGGCACGTCAGCTCTGCTTGCAAGGCGCGGCCATCGGGTGAAGTTTCTGTCGCTTACTAACGGAGACGGAGGCCATTTTCGATTATCGGGGGAGGAGCTTGTGCTTCGTAGAGCGGAGGAGGCTTTGAAAGCGCAAGCCGCCTTAGGCATTGCTAATTACGAAATTCTCGACAACCGGGACGGATCACTGCTGCCGACGCTTGGGCTGCGCAATGCCATTATTAAACGGATTAGGGAATGGGAGGCGGATGTCGTCATTACATTCCATCCGGAAGGGGGCGCCCATGCGGACAACCGGTATGCAGGCAAGGCGGTAAGCGATGCGGCGGCGTTCGTAGCGTTTGTTCCGAATGTTGTTCCGGATACGAGATACTTACGCAAATCGCCGCTTTATTTGCTTATGCCGGACTATTCCATGAAGAAGAAATACAGCGCGGATATTGTCGTCGGAATCGACGAAGCACTAGAGAGCAAGCTGCTTGGCTGCGGCGCGCATGAGTCGCAGTTTTTCGAATATCAGCCTTGGACGAAAGGAAGGCTTGATGAGGTACCCGCGGTTTGGAAGGATAGACGGGAGTGGCTGCTGCGAGACCTATCGGATTTTCTTCACGTTTCGAAAGAGATGACACCAGCACTCGTGGAATTGTACGGGGAGTTGGAGGCGGGCCGTTTTCAGTACGCTGAGCCGTTCGAGCTCGCGTCTTACAACTCAGGTTCGACAGTAGGGCGGGTTCGCGTGTTTATTGAGAAGTTGACGGAAGAGGTGATCGTGTGAAGGACGTCCTTCGAGTCATAGTTATCGCGGCTCATCCGGATGAGCCCGAAATTTACGCTGGGGGCACGACGGCATTGTTGACCGGAAGAGGCCATCAGGTGAAATATCTCTCCTTGACCAACGGGGATGCTGGACACTATGAGATGTCAGGCGAAGCGCTTGCCAAGCGAAGAGCTGCCGAAGCGATGGAAGCGGCTAAGCACTTAGGCGTTGCCGAATATGAGATCCTTGACAACCATGACGGAGCGCTTCTTCCAACGTTGGAACTAAGGGAAGCAGTCATTCAGAGAATTCGTTCATGGAAGGCGGATATCGTTATTGCCTTTCATCCGGAAGGTGGAACGCATACGGATAATCGATATGCGGGGCGGGTCGTCGCCGATGCTTCCGCATTCGTAGCCAAAGTGCCGAATATCGTTCCTGAAACGCCTTGCTTGGATGAGCCGCCGCTGTATCTGCTGATGCCGGATTACTCCATGCGCGCATCGTATAAGGCGGACATTGTCATCGATATCGATCAAGTGCTGGAGATGAAGCTGCTTGCATGTCACTCTCATGCTACTCAGTTCTATGAGTTTGCCCCGTTCGAGCAGGGGATGACGAAACCGGTGCCGCATGATTGGGGAGGCAAGCGACAGTATATATTGGAAGGGTGGTCGACGTTCTTCCAAGTATCGAAAGAAATGCTTCCGGCACTTGAACGGGATTACGGAATTGAAGAGGCTGGGAACGTCAGATTCGCAGAGCCGTTCGAATATGCGGATTATAATGCGGGTGGGCTAGCGGAGCAGCGATTGGAGCTCCTTTCAAGGCTGCGCGGCCAAAACTAATATGGACCGCTGGGTGAGTAGCCCAGCGGTTTATTTTGACGTATAGGTAAGGATATGATTGTATTCATCCCTTCTCTATACTTTTCGCTGAAACGATGGCGTCTATAGTATGGACGCCGTCAGGCGTTTCTTCTTACATGTAAAAAAACAGAGAAAATAAAGTTATGATTGGATCGATGCAATGATTAATTCAGCAATTTGTTTCGGATGAGTAATTGGAGCCAGATGACCTGCGCTAATTTCAAAACTGCGCCAACCTTGTTCGGCTGCTTCAGAAGCCGTTTGATGAAACATTGGGAATTCCATGCAACAAATATAAGAACGAGACATTTGTGCTTGTTTTTCCAAGGAGTAGTTGAGTTTCTCCATATGTGTTGATAGCGGCATTCTGGTTAGGAAGGGAGTAATGGCTGCAGAGATTTCGGTATCGTTTAATCCAAATGTCTCTACAGGCGGCGGCTCAACTAAGGAGGGGTTCCATGACAAGAAATGCTGCATGAGGGAATATACTTCTGGATAATGGTCTACGACAGACTCGCCTGATTCGGTAATAAAACCGTCTACAATTACGATATCGCAACTGACTCGACCGAACAAACGATCTGCTGCTCCCGCAGCAACCATTGCTCCATAGCTGTGACCGACCAGCACAACGTTCGTAATGTTCTCGAACAATATAAGATTTACAATATCCTCGATATGCACGGATAAATTAATGTCCCCAGTCAGCAAATGTTTGCGTTCGCCAAGCCCAGTTAAAGTCGGAGCCAGAACACGATACCCTTTGGCAGCCAATTGATTGGCGACTTCTCTCCAACTCCATCCCCCTAACCAAGAACCATGAATGAGGACAACCGATGGATTCTCTGAAATCTCTGCATCGTAAAACATAGTACGTTCACCCTCCTATTATTGTTCACCATTAGTGTGTATGTTCACTATATGTGAATGTTTTTAACATAATTATAACGACGTTTATCAATTTTGCAACTATTTTCAGAACAGATGTCAACTTAGTTCACAAATAAAGGGGAGGGGTGAAAAGCACCGCGCGTTGCCTAGATAAACGTCCTTGTCCCTTCCTTGCGAAAAAATATCAAATCTATTACTATTTAGACAACATCAACAAATGTATGGGTTAGAACACTACTTTAAGGCAGGGTGAATGCATGAAAGAGATGGAAGCTCCAAATCGATTAATTTCCTCCTCTCAGGGAATCCAATCTCTAGAGATCGCTTTTTCTATACTAAAATGTTTTAAAGAGGCGAAAGCCCCCTTGTCCGTATCGGAAGTGTCCAAAAGAATGGATATGCCGAAGAATAAAATTCATAAATACCTGGTTAGTTTTACAAGAGTCGGCGCTCTTATTCAGAATAAAAAAGACTCGACTTACGCCATGGGGCCATCCTTAATCGAGTTAGGCTTGGTCGCGCTCCAACAATTCGATGTTGTCAAAATCGCCAAACCTCATATCCGAGAATTCAGCAAACAAATCAATCATTCCGTAGCGCTTGCCATCTGGAGCGAGGAAGGGCCGATAATTGCTGAATATGAAAGAAGCGATAAACCGATACAGGTCGAAATTCAAGCCGGCTATCGCTTTCCATTGTTGATGACGGCCCTTGGTAAGTGTTTTGCCGCTTTTCTTCCGTTCTCGCAGGTTCAGCCATTAATACAACGGGAGATCGACAACTATCAACTTGACGAGGAGATGGTGAAGCAGGAATTGCAGACGATTCGAGAGGAACGAGTTTCCTTTCGCAATACGCTGTTTGGCGGAATACCTGGGAGCATGTCAGTAGCAAGTCCGATTTTTGACTACACGGGAAACATGGTTGCCGCACTTTGTCTCATCGGATTTACTGGCGAAATCGATACTAGTCCATCCTCAATAAATGTACTCAAGCTCAAGGAAAAAGCTAATCAAATAACCAATCAACTGACATAGGGAAAAAAGACGCTGCGCTCATCGACCGCAGTGTCTTTTTTTTATGTAACTTTTCCTTGCATGAGAAACAAAGTTAAATTATAATGGGCTCAGATCACTAATAGTGTATAACGTTCACTTATAGTGAACTAAAAAACTAAAGAATAGGAGCTGTTCAAAAATGAATCAAACTTTCAAAGCAGCTGCCGTTCAAGCTGCCGCCGTCTATTTGGATCTGGATGCGACGATTGATAAAACGTGCAGGCTCGTGGATGAGGCCGCAGCTAACGGTGCTAAGGTTATTGCTTTTCCGGAAGCGTTCGTACCGGGATACCCTTGGTGGATATGGCTTGGCAATGCCGACTATGGAATGAAGCATTACATTAGGCTGTTCGAGAACTCCGTTGAAATCCCAAGCAAATCTATTCGGAAGTTATCTGAAGCGGCCAAACGCAACAAGGTTTATTTCTGCGTATCGGTCACCGAGAAAGACCGCGGTTCCTTATACCTGACGCAGTTATGGTTTAATCCTAAAGGTGACTTAATCGGTAAACACCGTAAATTAAAAGCAACGAATGCGGAGAAGATGATCTGGGGCGACGGCGATGGAAGCATGATGTCCGTGTTCGAGACGGAGTATGGGAATCTCGGCGGGTTGCAATGTTGGGAGCACCTCATCCCACTAAATCTCTCGGCAATGGCTTCTATGAATGAACAAGTGCATGTTGCCTCCTGGCCAACAGGATTGCCATATGATGGCCATTTGTTCAGCATCGAGGTGTGCGAAATTGCAACGAAGTACTACGCGATATCTAATCAAACCTTCTGTCTGTTGACTTCCCAGATTTGGACAGAAGAAATGAGAGATATGCTCGGAGAAACCGAGTACCAAAGAAATTATATGAAGATTGGATACGGCTTCGCGAAGATCATCGGGCCGAACGGTCATGTGATCAGCAATACGCTAGAGCATAACGAGGAAGGTATCGTGTATGCGGACATCGATCTCAAACAAATCATTCCCGGTAAATTCCTGATCGATCATGCGGGACATTATTCCACTCCCGGCTTCTTAAGCTTAACTTTCGATAAATCCGTTCATGAGCCCGTAAAGGTGATCGGCGAATTGAAGCCAAATGTTATCGGTTACGAAGCTATTCAAAATAGCTAATAACAATTGTCGGAAAGGACTAATTAAAACCATGAATAGCAGTCTTGAACGGAAAATTACCGAACTCGCATGGAGAGACCCTTTGTTTGCTGAAATGATTGAAACGGATCCGCATCGAGCGCTGGCGCAAATAGGGGTAGAAGTGCCCGGAAATGTTAAGCTTGACATTCGGAGACAAAGGAGAGACACCCTATACTACGTTATTCCGCCTTATTCAGAGGAACCGGAAAAGGCCGATACGGTCATTAATCAAATGGATCTATGGCAGAGTGCCGAGTTGTTCGTCTGGATCATGCCTCAGAAGCTGAAAGTACAACTCTTGGCGATGCGACAAAGCTACAGGAGGAATAACCCCTAATGGATCAACATGATATTTTTACCGGTCATTACCGATTGCTTCAACGAGATCAAGCTGCCCGCCAGCGCTTAATGAGTGATCCAAAAGCAGGATTGGATGAGTATTTTGGATCAGGCACGGTACCTGAAGGGGAATTTCGAATTGAAATTATCTCCCAAGAACCGGATACCATTACGCTCCTCCTTCCATCGCCCATAGAGGAAGATACGGGCAATGAGGCATTGGATGCTGCTTGCCGCCGTATCTATGACATCTTGTTTACAGACGGAGTGGGGGGATATCTGATTCCCGATGATTCCTTAACCTGGGTACTTCGAGATATGCGCTCTAAAGTACTCGATCGCTCTCTGGGAGAATAAATGAAAATGATAAACAAGAATGTTACGTTTAGGATGAAGGATTATTTTACTGCGAGCATTCAACTCGATGTACGAATGCTTGAAGGTATTTATGCTTCTGAATTCGAAAGCGTGCGAACCGATCTCAAGGGACAGCTTATCCTTATTTCTAGAGAGCAACTTCTTCATAAAGTTCTCCAATTGAAAAAACAGAAGTTGTCACTTCCCGGTCTGAATAAAATCGAATTTTTAGGAATATCCGAATATGGAGACATTTGTTCGCTCATATATCGGATGGTTAAGGGAGAGGAGCAAGCCATTCATCATTATGTCTGGCAACAGACGGATAATCAGCATTTTATGGTTAGGCAGTTTACGGTGGAACAGGATTTAACTTATTTGCTATAACGATAAATTGGAGGATTTCATATGAAGAAAATAAATCCCGATACCCTTACGAGTACAGTGACGAGTCTGATATCGCAAATCGTCGTTGCTCCTGTTTCTCAGCTAGCCTTTATTTCCGGGCAAGTCGCGTTAAATGAAAAAGGAGAGCTTATCGGAGAGGGGGACTACGGGCTGCAGGCAAAGCAAGTGTTTACTAACGTAAAGCTCGCATTGGAAGCAATTGCGACCGGGCCGGAGAATATCGTACAAATGAAAATTCATGTCGTGAACCATAAGCCCGAGTTGGTTGATTCGATCTTTAGAGCAGGCTTTGAAGTATTCGGCGACCAGTGGCCGCTTACGGCAAGCACCTTTATAGGCGTTCAGGCGCTTGGCTTTGAGGAATGGTTAGTTGAAGTCGATGCTATCGTATCCATTTCACACTAAGAGAGGAGCAAATAAGAATGAATTATGACGTTATTGTAATTGGTGGAGGACCCGTTGGAATGATGTTGGCTGAGGAACTGGCATTGGCTGAGGTTAAGGTTTGCGTATTGGAAAAACTAGAAGCCACTACGCCTTACTCGCGGGCACTTAGCATCCATCCCCGTACATTAGAGATGTTGGACTTGCGGGGATTGAAATCGGAATTGTTGAAGATTGGCAAACCTCTCCCTACAGGCCATTTTGCAGGTTTGGAAACTCGGTTGGACTTTACAGTCATCGACTCTTCCTCTAATTATTCCTTGTTTATCGCCCAGTCGGAAACGGAAAAGGTGCTAGAACAGAGAGCGAAGGAACTTGGCGCCGATATTCGCCGCGGAATGGAAGTATTATCGGTAACTCAGAGCTCCGATTCTGTCGAAGTTATTGCTTCCGGAGCTAGCGGTCAAATTACATTAACGGCAGCTTATGCGGTTGGCGCCGACGGAGCAGGCAGTATTGTACGAAAGCAGGCCAACATTGCCTTTAACGGAACGGATGCAACACTTACTGCGGTTCAAGGGGATGTCGTATTTAAAAATCCGCCGAAAACGAGCGTCGTTTCCAGCTTTAATGAAAAAGGAATGATTATGATTGTCCCCGTCTCGAAGGAGTTGCACCGTGTCGTCTTTATCGATCCGGAAAGAAATTCAATACCGAAGGACGAGCCCGTTACTTTGGAAGAATTGCGCTCGGGTATGATCCGCATGTTAGGGGATGACTACGGGATTTCCGATCCCAACTGGATGACTCGTTTCGGCAATGCAACCCGTCAAGCGGAGCGCTATAGGGAAGGAAGACTGTTCCTTGCGGGGGACGCCGCTCATATTCATTTCCCAGCCGGCGGACAAGGAATGAATGTGGGCTTGCAAGAAGCAATGAATCTTGGATGGAAACTAGCTGCCGAAGTGAAAGGATGGGCTCCCGAGGTGTTGCTGGACAGTTACCATACGGAACGCTTCCCCGTTAATACGGCATTACTTCGAAATACAAGAGTACAAACCCTATTGTTCGGCACCGATTTTTCACCTACAATGATTCACCTTCGCAGAATGATTTCGGATTTGTTACAAAGTCCGGATGCAAACTATCGCTTAGCCTGTCAAATTGCGGCCATGGATGTTCATTACAACGAACAAGAGAATGTATCGTCACATCTTCTAAATGGCAGCCGATTTGCAGAGATAAAATTACTTTCACAGAATGGCGATGTCTTCAGCAGTTATGAGCTATTCCGTGATGGTAAGTATATATTATTGAATCTAGCTTCGGATAATATTACAAAAGACATCGTTAGTAATCTGCAGCACCAACATTTCAAATTCGTAAGTGCAACTTTGGCTGAACAAGCCATAGGCTGGGAAAATGTTCACACTGCATTGATTCGACCGGACGGATATATTGCATGGGCAATCTCTGCAACCGAAGCCGATTTAATTAACCGAATGGAGCAAGGAATTGAGCAAATCAGCAGAGGCTGAACCTTTCTTTGCCTATATTGTTTTTGGGGAAACAATATTCTGCCCGGAAGCATTTTAACAAAGCTTTCCGGGCAGAAGCTTTTTAATTGGGGGAGTCATTATGAAGAAAGTTCCTGTCGTTTACATTACTCTCACATTATCAGCCATTTTTTGGGGAGCAAACTTTAACGCCGGAAAGATTGCTGTAGAAGTGATGAGCCCGACACAAGTGGCAGCTTGGCGATTTATTATAGCTGGTGTGGTCATTCTCGCTTTGTACTGGGTAAAGGAGCGACCCACTTGGTCATTGATCAAACCCTATGCTCTGATTTATCTCCTAATGGGGATCGTCGGGATCTTTTTAATGAATATTTTCTTGTTTAAAGGGTTAGAGGCTACAAGCCCCATCAATACATCATTAATAACGGCTACCAATCCGATGCTTACGATTTGCCTGTCTGTTTTCATATTGAAGGAGAAAATTAACTTTCGTCAACTTGGAGGAATCGTGATCTCTTTCTTGGGAGTGTTATTAGTGCTTACGAATGGTTTGCTGACTGAACTGGGATTAATCTCGAAAGGTGACTTATACGTATTGCTTGCAACTGCACTCTGGTCTTTGTATGGAATCCTCGGTAAAAAATATGTCGGCAACGGTTCACCTCTTGCAACAACTGCCATAACAATGGCAGTAGGTGCATTGTTCTTTCTGCCTTACTCTTCAATTACGACGGGGGAAGCCACTTCAGCTAAGGTCATGGAAGCATGGCTAGCCGTGATCTTTATGGCTTTATTCTGCTCTGTACTAGCTTATTTATGGTGGAATCAAGGTATATCACGTATCGGCACTAATAAAACGTCTTTGTTCTTTAATATCGTTCCCATCTCAACAATGGCTATATCTGCCTTATCGGGCGAAAGAATAGGTACGGCTCAGCTAATTGGCGCCCTTGTCACCATTTGCGGGATTATCTTGTCGACGAGGACTCCGAAATCAAGGCGCCCTGAATGTTTTATGCGAAACAATAATGTATAATGGAGAGGAGAGTCATGCATAGAGGGGACGAAACGGATGCAGCCAACGGATCTATCTAAACAGTGGATATTCAAAAACTTTATACATCTTGTTAGCCAACAGGAAATGAGGGATAGCAAGTTCGCAGTCCGAATGCGCGAAGAGATGCAAAATTTCGAAAAGGAGTTTGGCGAAAAGAGCAATCTGACTCTGTCGGATATTCACCTAATTGCATGTATCGGAGATTTCTCCCCGATCAATGTAACCTCCATTTCCGAAAAAACCGGATTAACGAAAGGCTCCATCACAAGAATTAGTAAAAAGCTGTTGAAGCTTGAACTGGTAAAAAGACAGCAGATTAACGATAATAAAAAAGAAGTTTATTATAGCTTGACTCCAAAAGGCCAAAAAGTTCATCTTATTCACAACCGAATCCATCTTGAAATTGAAGAGCGCTTTATGAAGTTTTTGGATAAATACACAGATGAACAGCTCAATTTTGCGAGAAACCTAATGCAAGATTTGACGGAATGGGATTATTAAGCAATTTGTACGGTGTAGGAACAACAACGGCAGTTTATAACAAGATGCCATTTTGTGTCGGAGGACAATCAGTAAGCGTTAAGTCCTCCCCGTCTACGTCCCCTTCACTGCCTATGAGATAATCCTCCTCAGAATGAATACCGAGAGGGATTTTTCATGGAAGAATGAATTGAAAACGGAATCCAGGATGTTGACCTGGATTCCGTATTGTAAACCGACCACACATTAAATATCCCTCCTTCTCTTATATTTACCTTATATCTTGGAGGTTAATAAGAATGCAGGATGAGATTTCAGAAGTTTAATGGTTATCCTTCGTATAACTGTACATAACAAAAAGAGCCCTACATTTTAGAGTAGGCCTCTTTTGCATTGAGTGCTGTCGCGCCTTGCAACACTTCAATTACCTTATTCTATTAATTTTAATCAAATAGTAAAACCTCTTTAATGCTTAATCTGGATGTTTATGATCGATTGAAGCGGGATATTGAAAGATTCCTTCCCAGCAACGGATATCTTCACCCTCGTAATTACGCATTAAAGTAATGCCGCTCCCAACACCTTTCTGAGTGATGGAATTTTGATCTAATTCAGGTTTGAAATAGGGATTAGTTAAATCAATTCCGCGTGCATGAAGAACGAGTTGTTCTCCAATGACACCAAATTTCGCTTTCATCTAGGGAAGATTGGCAGTTGCTAAATCACCAATCGTATAAATTCCTAATCGGTTAAGATTACGTTCCATTTGTCGTCCTACTCCCCAGCAGTCACGAATTGGAAATTTCCACATTAGGTCAGGGAATGTTTCGTATGTGACCTCAGCGATATATCCAGTCTCTTCACTATGCTTACTTATGCAATCAAGACAGCTCATACTCTGAAAATAGTTCTGTCCGATTCCTATGGCTGTTGGTAAACCGAGCTCTGATTTAAGCGTTTTTTGAATTGTTTTGGCTGCCATCAACTTGTCACCAAACAGGCTCTGAGAGTCATACGTGTAAAAAAATTCATCAATGGAATAAATTGAAATACACTCCATTGGTCCGAAACGATTCAGGAGTTTTGGAACTAACGATAGGCTGAGCCTATCATTCGCAACGAGAGGGAGAAGGCGAAGCTGACTTTGTAACGAAATGGCTAATAATAGGACAGAAAGTTTAAAGATGCCTCATTTGGAACGTTTCATCATTCGCTTACACTATACGTGATACGAAAAAGGGATGGTGAGGGCATGGCGAAAATAACGGGGATTTCCTGCATACGCACGCGTAAAAACGGTACTTGGACGATCGTGAAAGTTCAGACGGACCAAGACGGGCTTTATGGGATCGGATCAGCTTCCGATGTTTACAATCCCGAGGCCGTGGTACAGGTTATCGAGCAATTGCTGGCGCCGCTGCTGATCGGCAAGGACGCAGCTAATATTGAGGATTTATGGCAGACGATGTATATGAGCGGCTATTGGAGGAACGGTGCGATTCTGCATACCGCAATCGGCGGCATCGATATGGCTTTATGGGATATTAAAGGCAAGGAAGCGGGATTGCCGATCTATCAGCTGCTAGGGGGAGCCAGCCGTGCTGCAGTTGCCTGTTACGGGCATGCTGGAGGTTCGGATATCAGCGAACTGAAGGAAGATGTGCAGCGGTATATGGAGGAAGGTTATTCAGTTATTCGCGTTCAAATGGGCGGCTACGGGGGAGGCGGCTTCATTGATGCGGGCAAAGCGAATCTTCCCGAGCGTCCATGGACGAGTGGGCCAGTATTTGACGAGCATGCTTATTTAAATGCCATTCCGGCTATGTTCGAGCAGCTTCGGGTAGCATTCGGCATGGGCATCCAATTCACGCATGATGTGCATGAACATCTCTCACCGATTCATGCCATACAGCTGGCGAAGCGCGTCGAGCCGTATGGTTTGTTTTTCCTGGAAGATGCGCTGGCTCCCGAGCAGATCGGCTGGTACCGGCAGCTGCGTCAGCAAAGCGCGACACCGCAGGCGGTAGGCGAGCTGTTCGTTAATCCGCAGGAGTGGATGGAGCTTGTTAAGGAACGTCTTATTGATTTCATCCGCGTTCGCGTCTCCAAGGCTGGCGGAATCAGTGCGTGCCGTAAGATTGCTGCGCTATGCGAAGCTTTTGGCGTACGGACAGCCTGGCAGGAAGGCGGGGAGAACGATCCGGTTAATCAAGCAGCCGCCGTGCATTTGGATATGGCGGTCTGGAATTTCGGGATTCAAGAGGTCAACCACTTCAGGCCGGAGGAGCTGGATGCTTTCGAAGGGCATGTCGTAAGGAAGGGCGGATACCTGTATCCTTCCAACAAGCCGGGACTTGGCATAGAGCTGGATGAGCTGAAAGCACGGCTTCTCGTCGGCGAAGACTGGAACCGGTCTGCCTATCATAATCCTTATCATCTAGACCGCAAGGCGGACGGCACTTTGGTACGTCCGTAACTATGAGCGATATACGGAGGGGTTATTCAGCATGAAAACAATTGCAGTAACGGGCGGAAGCGGGAAGCTTGGATTCGCGGTTATTCAATCGCTGCAGCAGCAGGGCTACCAGGTTGTGTCACTGGACAACCAGCGATCGAATGAGCTGCGCTGCAAGCAGATAAAGGTAGAGATGAGTGATTTCGGACAGGTCGTGGCTGCGCTTCATGGTGCGGATGCCATCATTCATTTGGCGGCTATTCCTGCCCCGCTCTTTCACACTACCCCGTATATCTTCGCGAACAATACGATTGCGGGCTATCATATTTTGGAAGCGGCTTCGATTCTCGGCATTCGAAAGGTCGTCATGGGCTCAAGCGAATCCTCTTATGGCTTTGCTTGGGCGCCGCAGCCCTTCGATCCCGATTATTTGCCGCTCGATGAGGAACACCCTCAGCAGCCGCAGGAATGCTACGGTTTATCCAAGGTAGTGAATGAGCTGACCGCTGAGATGTTCGACCGCAGAAACGGGCAGCAGACGATCTCGCTGCGCTTCTCCATGATAACGAAGCCTGACGATTACAAGCGTCTTTCAATCAGTAAGCCGGAAGCGTTTAAAAATATTATGTGGAGCTATATCGATATACGCGATGCGGTGAGCGCATGTATTGCGGCCTTGCAAGTCGAGGACCGCGGGGCGATCAGCCTCAATATTACGAGCAGCGATACGCTTAGCGACTGGGAAACCGTACGGCTGCTTGAGAAGTTTTATCCGGAGGTTGCGGATCTTCGCAGCTCCTTTGAAGGGCGGACCGCTATTGTGAGCAACCGGTTGGCGCAGGACGTGCTTGGCTGGCGTCCCAAGCATTCTTGGGCGGATACCGTAGAACCAAGTCAGCAGGTTTAGAAGAGATAAGAGGAGGAGGCGAGCAAGACTGCCTTTTCCTCCTTTTTTGTGATTGCTGGAACAACAAGGTCGGGATCGTTATTTATGATAGGCGGCACAAGCAAATTGAGCTAAACCGTAAGCGCTTACTTATAGAGGGTGTTAGATCATGAGAATCCGCCTTTACAGGCTAAATTTTGACTGTAAAAGAAAATATCGCCTCATATTTGCCGCAAGCGCGATGCGTTAACATTAGTGGTAGCAAGAGGAAGAAAAAAGTTACGAGAGGTGAGTGTGGGTGGGAAGCATTACGTTCAGCCATGTCTACAAGCACTATAAAGGGGAGTCGCGTCCGGCGGTCAACGATTTCCACCTTTCGATTGAGGAAGGAGAGTTTCTGGTGCTTGTCGGTCCGTCCGGCTGCGGCAAATCGACAACACTGAGAATGCTCGCGGGCCTGGAGGAAATAACCGAAGGCGACCTGTACATTGATGAGAAGTTCGTGAATTATGTCTCGCCTAAGGATCGGGACATTGCAATGGTATTTCAGAATTATGCCCTATATCCCAATCTGACCGTATACGAGAATATCGCGCTCGGACTTAAGCTTCGCAAAACAGCGAAGCATGAAATCGAGCTGCGGGTAAATCGCGTCGCCAAAATATTAGAGATCTCCCATTTGCTGGAACGCAAGCCGAGCCAGCTGTCGGGCGGACAAAAGCAGCGTGTGGCGCTTGGCCGCGCCATTGCCAGGGAACCGCAGGTGTTCCTTATGGATGAGCCGCTGTCCAACCTCGATGCCAAGCTGCGCGCCCAAACCCGTGCAGAGATCATCAAGCTTCAAAGCGACCTGAAGCGGACGATGGTTTACGTGACGCATGATCAGGTGGAAGCGATGACGATGGGGACGCGGATTGTCGTCATGAAGGACGGCGTCATTCAGCAGGTTGCACCGCCGCGCCAGCTCTACGATGAGCCGGCCAACCTGTTTGTAGCCGGATTTATCGGCTCCCCGCAAATGAACTTTTTGGAAGGCAGTCTCGTGCGGGAGAACGGAAGCTATTATTTCCTGAACAAACGGTTAAAGCTGCTCGTTCCTGAACGGTACTATCGCCATTTCACTGCAAAGCCGGGCTCGCTTCGCAATTGCGTGATGGGCGTACGCCCGGAGCATGTGCAGTTGAAGCGCGAGGAGCAGGGCATGCAGGAAGATGAGTTCTCGCGCTGCTTGGTAGAGATGACAGAAGTAACAGGCGCAGACTCCTATGTGTACGTCAAGGTTGGCGAGAAGACAGTGATCGGGAGAACGGAGCCCGAAACGGTGTATGAGAAGGAAGAAAAGCTGGTCATCGGCTTCAACATGAACAAGGTTCACTTCTTCGATGAGGAAACCGGAGTATCCTTGGCTGCTGGAGGAACGGAAGCATGAAGAGGATGAGGATGCTGAGCACCTTGCTTCGTTTGACTCTGGCTCTGGCGCTCTTATTCGCAGGCTTGCGCTGGATAACGGCAGGCGAGCCGGTCCTGCATGCAACCTCCGTCAGCACGGAGAAGCTGTTATCCTTCGAGAGCAAGCCTGAGGAGCTGCCCTATGCGAAGCTGATGCTGGAGCATCCGGATGCAGCAGCGGTCGATGAAGCCTTGAAGCCGATAGCGATCAAGGCGGCGGAGTATGCAGCGGCGGCGGACGAGGCGGTTCTCCATAAGGATACGGAGGAGCAAGGAGCTATCCGATGGGAGAATGAGCAGGGCTGGATCGAATGGGCGTTCCTAGCACCAAAGTCCGGCTGGTATGAGCTGCATGTCGATTACAAGCCGCTTGCGGGGGGGAATGCCTCCGTCGTACGCGGCGTTCAGATTGATGGGCAATATCCCTTCGTCGAATCTGGACGCATCGAGCTGGAGCGGCTATGGAAGGATTCGAAATTCCCTTATGACCGCAATGAAATCGGTCAGCAAATCAGACCGCCCCAACAAGAGCTGGCAGGGTGGAGCATGAAAGCGGCAAGCGTACTATCCGCGTCATCGGAGCCGCTGCTCTATCACCTGGAGCAGGGCGAGCATCGCTTGCGGCTGGTTGGCGTGCGAGAGCCGGTTGCGCTACGTGTGCTAACCTTCAAGCCGAAGGAAGACATACCGAGTTACGAAAACTACAAGCGCTTACATCCGCCTGAAGCGGAGCTGCCAGCTGACGCAGAGCATTTAGGCTGGTCCAGCATCATTGAAGCGGAGCAGTTCAAGCAGAAGTCGAGCTTGGCCATCCAGACGGATTTCTGGTCGGAGCCTTACATTTCGCCCGATCCGAAAGGACGCATTACCTATAACGTGCTTGGCGGGCAAAGATGGCGTCTGCCGGGTGAATGGGTGGAATGGGAGCTGAATGTGCCGGCTGACGGCTGGTATGAACTCGATCTCAAAACGTTCCAAAACTATCGAAACGGCTTCGAGGCGTACCGGACGATCTCGATCGACGGGAAAATACCTTTCCAAGAGCTGCTTCATTACGGCATTCCGACAGAGAAAGAATTCGTCATCGGAACGCTTGCCAATGAGGAAGAAACGCCATTTCGCTTTTATCTCGAAAAGGGATCGCACACGCTTCGCATGACAGTCGATTCTTCGATGGTCCAGCCAGTCTATCTGGCACTAAAGGAGACGCTGGGCCAGCTTGCCGCATTCGATCGCCATATCCGGCTGTTGACGGGCAATTACAGCAAATCGGGCTTTGATGCCAATACCGATTCCACGCGGACATGGGATATGCGCAGGCTTGAACCGGATGTCGAGCAGAAGATGGCCGGCATTGTGAACCAGCTTACGGATATCCGCAATTATATAAACGGATTGAACAAAAAGGATTCCGATTTGGCGGAAGCGATTAAGGGCTCCGTCGCCATCCTTGAGGATATGCTCGAGGATGTCAACGAGATTCCGAACAAAATCAATGACTTCTCTACGATTCAGAATAATATTGGAACTTGGATGGCGACGCTGACGCAGCAGCCGCTGCTGCTCGATTATATCGTCGTGCGCACGCCGGAAGCGGAGACGGGGCTTAAGACGGCAAGCACGCTGTCTCGCATTCCTTATTCAATTGCCGACTTTGGACGCTCCTTCTATATGGATTACGATACGCGCAAGCATAACCGCAAGGAGGCGCTCACCATTTGGGTGCAGCGCGGACGCGATTACGTGGAGCTGCTGCGCGAGATGGTGGATCAGGACTTCACGCCGCGGACCGGAATAGAAGTCAATATTAACCTGATGACGAATCCCAATATGCTCATACTCGGCAATGCAGCCGGGGATGTGCCGGATCTTGCGCTTGGCGTGGGCGAATCGACGCCAGCCGACTTTGCCATGAGGGATGCCGCGCAGGAGCTTTCCGGATTTCCTGGATTCGAAGCTGTTTTTGATCGGTTTATTCCTGGCGTTAGCCGCTCGCTTAGCTATGACGGAGGCATATATGGACTGCCGGAGGTGCAGAACTTCCAAATGCTTTTTTACCGGACTGATATTTTGGAAGGCTTGCAGTTAAAGGCGCCGGATACATGGGAGGATGTATTCGACATCTTGCCGACGCTTCAGGAAAACGGGATGACCATGAACTATCCGAAAAGCGATTTCTCCACTCTTTATTTCCAGAATGGGGCAGAGGCTTATACGCCGGATGGGCTCAAGGGAACGCTGTCCAGCGATGCCGGCCAGCAGGCGTTCAACCGCTGGACGGAGCTTTACCGCAAATATAATCTGCCTATCGATATCCCGGCGTTTTTCCAGCATTTCCGCGACGGCGATATCCCGATCGGCATTTCGGACTTCAATACGTATGTACAGCTGCTCGTTGCAGCTCCGGAAATTACGGGGCATTGGAAGATTGCGCCGCTTCCGGGCATGATGCAAAGCGATGGCGAAGTGGCGCGTTGGTCGCCGCAGGGCATTTCCGCCGCGATGATGATGAAGAAAAGCGAGCGGAAGGACGATGCATGGGCCTTCCTCGAGTGGTGGACATCCGAGAATGTGCAATCGCAGTATGCGAAGGACATCGAATCGTTCTATGGCATCGAGTTCCGATGGAACACGGCCAATACCGATGCGATGAGAGCGCTAACCTGGCCGAGTGAGGACTTGGCAGCGCTTCAGGAGCAGGCGAGGTGGGCGAAAAACATGCCTTACGTACCCGGCTATTATTTCCTGACGCGCGAGATGGAATTTGCATGGAACCGAACCGTAATGGAGGGAATTCCGGCGCAGGAATCGCTGGAGCAGGCGCAACTGTCGCTGCAGCGGGAGATGGACCGGAGGCAGGGCAACTTCGGCATTAAGGCCGGTGATGATCTTCATATTCCGCAAATTACGAAACCTTACGAATGGGAGGAATTGCAGAAATGAATACGCAGCTTGCTCCCAGCCTAGAGAGGCCGAAGCCGAAAGCGACGGCGTTGCGGGCGAAATGGAATCGATTCTGGCGAGAGATACGGCGCGATGCCTTTGTGTATCTGTTTCTTGCGCCGTTCCTCATTTGTTTCCTGCTCTTCATCGTCATTCCGGTCATTATGGCGGCGACGCTCGGCTTTACGTCCTATGACGGATTCGGCTCGCTGCGCTTTATTGGGGTAGCCAATTATATCAGCTTATTCACGCAGGATATCATTTTCCTGACGAAGGCCATTCCGAATACGTTTCTGTTCGCGCTGATCGTTGGGCCTGGCGGCTATATTTTGGCTTTTGTGTTCGCCTGGCTCATTCACCAGCTGCCGATTCGTATTCGCGACTACTACACGCTTGCCTTCTATGCCCCTTCGATGGCGGGAGGAGTTGCTTTGTCGGTCGTATGGATCGCTGCCTTCAGCGGCGACCGCGTCGGTTATTTCAACAACTTCCTGCTCGGAATGGGCTGGATCGACAGCCCGGTAATCTGGCTGCAGGACCCGAAATATTTGCTCAACATTATGATCATTGTGTCGCTATGGGTAAGCTTCAGCGTCGGCTTTCTAGCCATGCTGGCCGGACTTCAGACGGTGAACCGCGAGCTGTACGAGGCGGGCCGAATCGATGGCATTTCCAGCAGGCTGCAGGAAGTGTTCTACATTACGATTCCGTCGATGAAGCCGCAGATGCTGTTCAGCGCCGTCATGTCGATCGTCGGCACGCTGAAGGCGGGCGGCATTTCCACCCAGCTTACGGGGATGGCAATTACGCCGTCTTACTCCGGGCATTTGATCATCAACCATATCGACGATTACGCTTTTATCCGTTTCGAGCTCGGTTACGCTTCCGCGGTCTCGGTTATGCTGCTTATCTTCAGCTATTTCGCCATGAGATTCGCTTACCGGCTGTTCGGATCAAAGGAGGAGCTGTAAACGATGCTTCGGAAATTTCGCAACATAACGCCGTTTCAAGTCATTCTGGTGACCGTATTTACCGCGCTTGCCGCGTTCATGTCCCTGCCGATCGTCTTCATTCTCAACCATGCGTTCAAGCCGCAAAATGAGCTGTTCCTGTTCCCGCCGCGGTTTCTCGTTCAGAATCCGACGATGCGCAATTTCGAATCGCTCATTCTCCATGCGTCGAATGCAACGGTACCGTTCACCCGGTATTTGTTCAACAGCCTTATCGTTGCGGGCTTGACGCTTGGCGCTGTCATTATCGTGAGCACGATGGCGGGGTACGTGCTTGCCAAATATCAATTCCATTTCAAACAGCTGATCCTTGCGCTCATTACGTTATCCTTGATGTTCGCACCGGAGACGGTCGGGATACCGCGGTATTTGATCATAAGCGGGCTAGGCATAAACAATACGTATTTCGGCCATATCCTGCCGGCACTGGCTTCTCCGATCGCGGTGTTCATGCTGGTCGGCTTCATATCCCAAATTCCAGGCGAGCTGCTGGAGGCAGCGAAGATCGATGGCGCAAGCCATCTCGGCATATTCGCCAAGATCGTATTGCCGTTGTCCACGCCAGCCATAGCAACGATCTCCATTTTCACTTTTCAAGGCGTATGGGGCGATGTGGAAACCTCCACGCTGTTCATGCAAGAGGAAACGATGAGGACGCTGGCCTTCTATGTCAACAGCCTGCTGAGCGGACTTCAGAACAGCGTCGCGGGCCAGAATGTTGCCGCAGCCGCTGGACTGCTCATGTTCGTGCCCAACCTAATTATATTCCTGCTCTTCCAGCGAAGAGTGCTCGAGACGATGGTTCATTCCGGCATCAAGTAATTCCATTAAGCAAAGGAAGTCGTAACGATGAAGAGATTTCTACTATTCCTGCTTCTTGCGGCGACCTGCATGCTTGCCGCGCCGGAAGCGATTTATGCGGAGCTCCCTTACCGGACAACGTACTATGACAGCAATCAAGCGGCTTGGCTGCGCATTCAGCCGGTATATGCGCCGGCGGAGACGAAGGGTCCGCGATTCACTGAGCCGGTTGACCTGCAAGTAGGAGCGGACGACAAGGTTTATGTGGCGGACAAAGGAGCAAATAAAATCGCCGTGCTGAGTCCGGAAGGCGAGCTGCTGCTCTCCATCGGCGCAGAAGAGGGAGAGGGCATGCTTAGCGCGCCTGAAGGCTTGTTCGTAACGCCGGAAGGACTTATCTACGTAGCGGACTCGGGGAATCAGCGTATTGCCGTATTCGGGGCAGACGGCAAGTTCGTTCGCGACTACAAGAAGCCGGCGTCGACGTTTCTGGAGCAGGAGCATTTTGTACCCGTAAAGCTGGTCGTTGATCGCCGCGGCGTCATGTATATCAGCTTGAATTCCTCCTATCAGGGGTTACTGCGGATGAACGGAGAAGGCGAATTTATGGGCTACTTTGGCGCTAATAAGGCTCAGCAAACGGTGCTGAACTGGCTGAAGAAGCTCATTCTTAACAAAGAACAGCTCGCCAAGGAGCTTGCCAGCCTTCCTCGGCCGATCTCGAATGTCGCACTGGATTCAGACGGATTCATCTTTACGGCTACGGCGGCAGGCTTCGGGCAAGGCGCTATCCGCAAGCTGAATGCAGGGGGCGTTGACGCTTTTAAAAACAAAACACTCGTGAACGGGCATGGCATTGTTGATGTCGCAAGCGATTCGAACGGTTTCTTGTACAACGTAGATATGGAATCTGGCCGCGTGAACATTTATGACCAGAATGCGGAAGCGCTGTTCGCCTTCGGTTTCATCGACAATGAAACGCAGCAATACGGCGTACTTGGATATCCGACGAGCATTGGCGTAGATTCCAAGTTTGGCGTATGGATAGCCGACAGCCGTACGGGAACTATCCATAAATTTGTCCGGACCGAGTTCGGTAGCGACGTGATGCAGGCACTCACGCTGTATTTGGCAGGCAAATACGAGCAAAGCGAGCCATATTGGGACCGGGTCTACGCCCGCAACGATATGTACAATGGGGTCTTTCAAGGACTTGGCAAAGTCTATCTGCATGATAACAATCATGAGGCTGCTTTGTCTTTCCTAAAGACGGCATTTGATACGAAAGGCTACTCCAAGGCTTTCTGGGAAATCCGGCTGGACTATTTGCAGAAGCATTTGATTGGGCTGGCGGCGGCAGCCGCTGCGGTTCTGCTCTTGTTGAATTATGGCGGCAAGGCTATTCGCAAACAGTTCAAGCGCCGTCCCTTGCCTGATGCATGGCAGCGTCCGCTTGCCGATATCCGCAATTTATGGTTCGTCATGCTTCATCCCTATCAAGGCTTCTACAAGCTGAAGGAAGCGAAGGTATCCGCTTGGATCATTGCCTTTATTCTTGCGGCCGTTATCGCTGTGAAGGTCGGAACGATTTATCTTACGGGCTTTCTCTTCCATCCCGTGGAGCTGTCGCAAATCAATATATGGGGTAGCCTTGGCTTGTTCGTGGTTCCTTGGCTGACCTGGATTATTGCCAATTATCTTGTATGCAGCGTGAAGGATGGGGAGGGGAAATTCAGGGAGGTTATCCAAGGCAGCACGTATGCGCTCGCACCTTACCTGTTTTTCTCCATTCCGACCTTGATCCTATCCAATTTGGTCACGCTTGACGAGCGGGTTATCGTCGATTCGCTGAATACGGTCATGTTTCTATGGATGGGCGTCATGCTGATCGTGATGACGCAGGTTATCCATAACTTCGACTTTTTGGAGACGCTCAAAAATATCGCGATCACCGTGTTCACAATCGGCACGATATGGCTGTTTGCATTCCTCGTGTTTGGCCTGTCTTACAATTTATACGATTTCTTCTATCAGCTTTACAAGGAGGTGACCTTCTATGGTTGAGCTCATCAAGCGCACTTCCCTTCGGGTAAAGCTTGCCGCAACTGTGTTTCTTTTGCTTCTTATCGCAACGGTTATCGTCCTTTTTCAGAGCAACGAGCTGTCGCCTGCCAAGGCACTGGAGCTTGCTGGAATTGAGGAGCCCTCGGCCACGATTTCTCCGCTCTTTGAAGGGGAAGCCTGGAAGCCGCAACCGGAAACGGACGGCTTCGCCGAAGCGCTGGAAAACGATGATTTCGCGCTTTACATCCATCCTGCCAGCACGCAAATTGCTTTGGTAGACAAACGGAGCGGCTACAGATGGAGCAGCAATCCTGCCGAGGAACAGCTTAGCAGCGAAACGGTTAAGGGGGTATTGCTGGCCAATCTGAAATCGCCGTTCGTGCTGACCTACGTCAGGACGCAAGGGAAGGACCAGACGATTCGCGAGGTGCTTAACGCTGGCGATCCCAAGGTCCAAACGACGCTGGTCAGAAACGAAAAAGGGCTGCAGGTTTCGTACCTGTTCACGGAAAAGCAGCTTGGCTTTACGATTCAATACGAGCTTACGCCGCAGGGGCTAAAAGCACGGATTCCAAGTGCAGGCATTAAAGAAGAAGGGGAATATTCGGTCTTTACGGTGGACCTGCTCCCGTATTTCGGCGCAGCAACCACAGAGGAAGACGGCTATATCTTCGTACCGGACGGCCCAGGCGGGCTGATTCGCTTCGATAGTGAACGTGCCGGGGTATCCAGAGGTTATATCCATCAAGTATACGGCCTCGAATTAACCAATACGGGCAATTGGAGCCGTTCGGGAGAGAGACGGGAAAATATCGCGTATCCGGTGTTCGGAATGAAGCGAGGCAGTAATGCTTTTATGGCCGTGCTGACTAAGGGTGGCGATTCCGCGAACATCGCTGCGATGCCGCCTGGACTCAAATCGGGGCTCTACAACGTGTACACCAATCAGATCTACCGCGAGGAATATTTGTACCGGATGAGCCGGCTCGCGGCGCCGCTCAAGGCAGTGCAGAAGCAACGCCTGCAAACGGACAGGGAGATTGAATATCGATTTCTGAACGATGAGGATGCCGATTATGTGGGCATGGCGACAGCCTACCGCGACTATTTGACGGAAGCAGGCAAGCTGAAGGAAAAGCTGAAGCCAGTGGAGCATACGCCGCTCTACCTGAAAATTATGGGAGGCAGCTATACCGAAGCTTTTAGCAAAATCAAGTATATGACCGCAACCACCTTCGCACAGGCGGCCCGCATCGTCAACGATCTTCGCAAGGAAGGCGTCGCTAATATGAAGGTCGTCTACTACGGCTGGCAAAACCAAGGGGAATACGATTTGTATGACCGCTTTCCGATCGAGGAGTCGCTTGGCGGTGAAGCGGCAGCGAAGGATTTCTTAGCCGAGATGAAAGGGAAAGGCGTCGATGTGCTGTTTGAGGACGACTTCGTATGGATCGATTCGGAGAACTCGGATTTATCCGGCAAGACGAATGGCATACGCGGCATCGATGAAACGGTGTTTATCGACGAGGGCTGGTTCATCAGCAAGCCGGCGCGGACCGTTGCGATGGCTTATCAGACGATTGAGAAGCTGAAGAAAATTGGCGTATCCGGCATGCTGTTCAACTATTTGGGCGAAATGGTCTTCCACGATTATGACCCGTCAGGCATCGCCACCCGTGAGGATACCATTGCCGTGTATGACGGTCTGCTTGCTTATGCGCAGAAGACGTTAGGCTCGGCAGGCGTTTACCGCGGCAACGATTATACAGTCGGCCAAACCGATTATATTGCCGGGCTTCCATCGGAATCCAGCTACGATTTCATGGTAGACGAGACGGTACCTTTTTATCCGATTGCGCTGCATGGCTATGTCTCGTATTCGTTCGGAGACGGGAATTTGAGGAACGATGTGGAGGCCGAGTTCCTGAAAGCAATCGAGTACGGAGCGATACCGTCCTTCTTTCTGACCCATGAGGATTCCAGAACGCTCAAGTACACCTCGGCGAGCTTCCTGTTCAGCAGCAAATACGAGAAATGGACGTCACGCATTCTGAAGGAATATGCGGATTTTGATTCCCTTGCGCCTGTTTTCTCACAGACGATCGTAGACCATGAGAAGCTGTCGGAGACTAGATTCGCAACGGTTTATGAGGACGGCACGCGCGTCGTTGTCGATTACGGTACGAACACATTCACGGTAGAGAAGGGGGCGGGCGTCTAATGCAAGCAAAAGCTAAGGGACGCGCTGCGCGCCTCTATCTCTGGAAGGGCTACGGCATGGGTCTGCTGTTCATGCTGCCGTGGATCATCGGGTTTGCTTTGTTCGTGCTCATCCCGATCAGCTGGTCCTTGTTCATGTCATTCAACAAAGTTCAAGTGGCCGTCGGCGGCTTCAGATATGAATGGATCGGCATGCGCAATTACCGCGACGCGTTTCTCAAGGATAATGTTTTCCCGATAGAGCTGATTACGTATATTCAGGAAATGCTGCTGATGGTACCCATTATCGTCATATTCGCACTGCTGATCGCCTTGATGCTCAACCAAAAGTTTCCGGGCAGATTCATTTATCGGGCATTGTTTTTCTTGCCGGTCATATTCGCGACAGGGCAGGTGCTCTCCGAGCTGTTCCTGCAAGGCGCGGGCGATATTCCGTTTCTCGAGCAGTATAATTTGCTGCCGCTGGTTGAGGAGTATGTCGGCAAGCAATTCGCGGAAACGGTCATGGCTGTTCTTGGCAAAGCGATTCTTATTCTGTGGTATTCAGGCGTGCAGATTCTTATTTTTATCGCAGGCTTTCAGACGATTTCGCCGACCATATACGAGGCTGTACGCATCGACGGCGCGTCGCCTTGGGACAGCTTTTGGAAAATAACGCTGCCGGCATGTGTACCTTTCATCAGCTTGAATGTGCTGTATACGATTATCGATCTGTTCACCTTCCCGCTTAATCCGGTTTTGAAGCACATCAAAGACAATATGTTTAAGGTCGATACCGGCTATGGTTACGCCAGTGCGCTCGCGTGGATTTATTTTGGCATTATTTTCGCGCTGATCGCCATCGTATTATGGCTGTTCAGCCGGAGCCTCAAGACTAGGAGGGCGCATTCATGATTACCGCAATGAAGTCAGAGCTGTCCAAAGCAAGCCGCAGCATAAGAGGCGTGCTTTGGAGCCGAAAGGCGCAAAAAACGAAAATGCTTGTGCTCGGCCGAAGCCTCTCCGACGGCTTGCTCGCCAAGCTTGTCATCTATTTGCTGCTGTCCATCGTTGCTTACCTATATTTGCAGCCGATTCTGTACATGGTCAGCACGATGTTCAAGAACATGAGCGATTTGCTCGATCCGACCGTGAAGTGGATTCCGCGTGAAATTACCTGGGAGAACATTTCGAAAGCGCTCAAAGGGCTGCAATATCCGGAAGCGCTTCGCAATACGGCGTTAATCTCGGTTACCTGCTCGCTTGTGCAGGTCATCATCTGCGCCATGACCGGCTACGCGCTGGCTAGGCTGGCGCTGCCGTTCAAGGGACTTTTCACCGCCCTTATCATTTTGACCTTTTTGATTCCGCCGCAGGTCATTATCATTCCGCTATATGTCATTTTCAGCAAGCTTGGGTTATTGAATTCGTTATTTGTTTTTCTTATTCCAGCCTTATTCGGGCAGGGGCTCAAAGGGGCGCTATTCATTCTGATTTTCCGGCAGTTTTTCAAGGCGCAGCCGCCAAGCCTGGAGGAAGCGGCGAAGCTCGACGGCGCATCGACGGCAAGATTGTTTTTTGGAATTATGCTTCCGCTTGCTAGATCGGCCTGCCTCGTCGTCTTTCTCTTCTCGTTTATTTGGTATTGGAACATGTATTACGAGCCGTCGATGTTTCTGAGCAAAGGCTTTACGCCGCTGTCGATTCGCCTCGATATGCTGGAGGAAGTGCTTAATCCATCACTGCTAGGCAACACACGCACCATTGTGAATCCGATTACGGAAAGCACCAAAATGGCGGCTGCATTCTTCATTATTCTTCCGCCGATTCTCGTATTCATGTTTCTGCAGCGCTGGTTCGTAAGCGGAATCGAGAGAACGGGCATTGTCGAGTAGGGAATGCGGGATGCTGAGGAGGTGATGCGGCGGCGATCAGTTCGAAGCGGCATGGAAACACGAGGGGAAGGCTCATGGAGCAGCGTTTGCTTGACAGAGAAGCGGTAAGCGCTTACGAAAGCAGAAGGCAAGACGGAGCAGATGCTTACGAGGCAAGTTTTGCTTTAAATACTCATGCGATGAGTATTTGTACCACAAAACTAAGTTTAAGCTTACGAAGCAAGTTTTGCTTTAAATACTCATGCGATGAGTATTTGTACCACAAAACTAAGTTTAAGCTTACGAAGCAAGTTTTGCTTTAAATACTCGTGATGAGTATTTGTAACACAAAACTAAGTTTAAGCTTACGAAGCAAGTTTTCCTTTAAATACTCGTGACGAGTATTTGTAACACAAAACTAGGTTTATGCTTACGAGGCGAGTTTTGCTTTAAATACTCATGTGATGAGTATTTGTAACACAAAACTTTTGGGAGGTTAAAAGAATGAAAAACAAACGCGGCTTTACTTGGATGTTGTGTATCGTACTTATGTTTTCGGTTATTCTTACCGCTTGTTCAGGCAATAATGGAGGCACCAACGCTCCAAGCAATGCAGCTGAAGCAACTGATCCGCCGGCAACGACGGATAACCAGCCAGCGCCTGAAGAGAACAAAGAGCCGGTTACATTGAAGCTAATTTCCTGGTCGGATTCCTACACAGAGCTTTACAAAAAATTCAATGAAAAATACCCTTGGATTACGATCGAGCAGGTGCCGGTTAACAGCCAGCCGATTATGGAAATTATCGCTTCGCTAGAAGCGGCGGGAACGCCTGCCGATTTAACTTGGATCGACAGCGACTTGATTACTTTCGACCAAGCGGGCCTTGTTGAGGATCTTACGCCTTATATTGACAAGGATCCGACGTTCCAAGACGTACAGCTTCCTGAAGGCTTTTTCGACACGATGACGTACAAGGATAAGAAGCTAGCCGTTCCTTTTGTAGACGTACCGATGTGGATTTTGGTCAACAAAGATCTTCTCGCCAAGCATGGCGTGGAAATGCCTGCTAACGATTGGACGTATGACGACTTCCGTGATGTTGCCAAAAAAATTACGGATCCCGAAGCGGGAGAGTACGGCTTGACTACGCAGCCTGAGTTCCAAATGCGCGTGCTGAGCACGAAAGCGATTGCGGATGGCCATGCGGCTAACATCCATTATATGAATGAGGATTTGACGCAAAGCTTGCTGAATACGCCTGACGTTATGAACGATGTACGTTGGCTGTCGGACTTCGTTTGGAAGGACGGCTCAATGCAAAGCAATGCGAAAGCTGCTGAAACAGGCGATGTGACAAGAGAATTCATTAACGGCAAGACCGGCTTTGCAATCGGCGGAGACTGGGTGCTGCCTGGCCTCAAGAAGGACGCTAAATTCGAGTGGGATGTACTGCCTTTCCCAAGAGGAAAAGTAAGCCAGCCTGGGTACAGCATCTACGGACCGCTTGCCTTGCTTAGCGGTTCGAAGCATAAGGAAGAAGCTTTCCTTTGGATCAGCTTCCAGTTCTCGAAGGAAGCGCAGAAGTGGAAAATCGACCAAGGCGCGAATGCTTCGGTCATCGATCCGGAATTGACAGCATATTACGATGAGACGCCAATGTGGGAAGGCAAAAATAAAGAAGCGGTAAAAATCGCCAAGGAAAACGCGAAGATCCAGCCTGGCGTTACGATTCCGGCTTGGTCCGAATACAACTGGAACAATATTTTGAACGAAATTATTTTCGATGGCGCCGATATTAACCGCCTTATTCCGGAAACGGAGAAATGGAATAAAAGGACGCTTGAGGTTCGCGAGTCTTTGAAATAACAGATGGGGTCTTCTTTTAAAAGCTACCATCAAGATATCTAAGGCTGCTAGTAATAGCAGTCACAGATTGAGCTAATTATTAGCTTTTAGTAAAAGAACTTATCGAAACAGCAAGGGCTCCAAATGATAGCAGCCACAGATTAAAATACCTTAGACTTCTACTCATAGCAGTCGATAACAGTCATCCAAACACCTTAAGCGGAATCTTTCATCGCTTAGGGTGTTTTTTTGTTAAGACATAATCTTCGTATTATCGTTTCTGCCGATTAGACGTACGTTGTTCTTTTCGTTATGCTTAAGTGAAGGAAGCTGCATACCGGGAGGGAACAACCATTGAATGAAGCGATATTGGTCGTAGAGGACGAGCGTCGGATAGCTCGTCTGCTTCAGATTGAGCTCGAAAGCGAAGGTTATGAGGTGCGACTGGCATCTGATGGCGTAGAGGGCTGGGGCGAGTATAAGGCAGGGGGCATTGCGCTTATTATATTAGATGTGATGCTTCCGGGGATTAGCGGGCTGGATTTGTTGCAGCGCATACGAGCCGTAGACAGTGACACACCAATTATTATGTTGACAGCGAATAGTACCTTATCGGACAAAGTTACCGGTCTCGATCTTGGTGCTAATGATTATATGACGAAACCGTTCGAGATGGAGGAATTGCTCGCTAGAATTCGGGCCTCATTCCGTAAAGGATCGTCTCGCGCCAGTGAGGAGCAGCACGCAGGCGAGTGGTTGACGGCATCCGATTTGAGGCTTAATGAACGTACACGCGAAGTAGAGCGTGCCGGTCAAGCGATCGCGTTAACGCAGCGCGAGTTCGATCTGCTCACTTATTTGCTGCGCAACAAAAAGCTGGTGCTCAGCCGGGACCAGCTGCTTGCTGAAGTATGGGGCTACGATTATGCGGGCAATACCAATGTCGTGGATGTTTACATCCGCTATGTCAGGAAAAAGGTAGACGAGGGCTTTGGTGCCGAGCTCATCCATACGGTTCGCGGCATCGGCTATTGTATTAAGGATGCGACATGAAGCTGGGCAGCAAGATTCATCTCTACTCGTCGGTGTTGTTTACGGTATTGTTGGTAATTGCCAATGCGACGGTATATACGGTTTTCTCGAAAATGATGCTGGAGCGCGAGCTGGATAAGCTTGCTGCGGAAACGAAGCAGGCTGCCGCCTCATTGCGTCAGGCTGACCAACCTGCTGCAACGACAGAGCTGCTTCGCGCTTATGTGCCGCTGGACGGCATGCTTCAATGGGTGCCTGAGGTCGAGAATGGCAGCGCCATACTTGTAACCTCTGCATCAGAGACAGACTTGAGCAGTCATACAGCGGTTTATTCTGCAGAGCAAACGCAGAAGCAATTGAAAATAGAAGATAAAAGCTATAGCTTTGTGTCTATTCCGATCATTGGAGCAAATGGAGATGTGGCCAATGTACAGGCGACAGCGAGCCTGGAAGAGCTTATGGAGCTGCTTCAAATATTGCGTCTTGTTCTGGTCAGCGTATCGGCGGCGGTGCTTGTACCCGTGCTTATTTCCAGCGGGTTGCTCGGCAGGATTGTCATGCGCCCGATCTCGGCTATGACGCGGACGATGCGCCAAATTACCCGCAGCGGTCAATTTATGAGGTTGAAGCAGGAAGGCAGATCACGTGATGAATTAGTGGAGATGGGCGAAACCTTCAATGAAATGATCGGATTGCTGGAAGAGAGCTTTATGAGACAGGAGCAATTCGTATCGAATGCTTCACATGAGCTTAAGACGCCGATTACCATTATCGAAAGCTATGCCAGTCTGCTTAAGCGAAGATTGCGCGACCGGCCGGAGCTGCTCGAGGAATCGATCGAGGCGATTCATTCGGAGGCCGTACGGATGAAAGGCTTGACGGAGCAGCTGCTGCTGCTTGCCATGTCACGCAGCGAGTGGAAGATTGAACGGGAGCCGCTTGATTTGCTGCCATTCGCCGAGCAGGCTGCAGCATTTTTTCGCAGTGCTTATGGACGTGAGATTCATGTGGTCTTGCAGGGGAATGACAGTGTGACGGTTATTACAGATCAAGATAAGCTGAAGCAGGTGCTCTTTATCTTGCTGGACAATGCGCGCAAATACAGCAATGACAGGATCGAGATCGAACTGGGGCGTTCAGACAAGGACAGTTATCTACGCGTAAAGGATCACGGCGTGGGCATTCCGGCAGAGGAGCTCTCGAAAGTATTCGAACGTTTCTATCGCGTGGATAAATCCCGCAGCAGAGATCAGGAGCCAGTAGGCGGTACGGGGCTCGGTCTATCGCTTGGGAAAGAGCTGGCAGATGCGATAGGGGTAAAGCTCGTACTGGAAAGTATCCAAGGCAAAGGGACGACGGCGACGATTCGGATCCCATGAAGGATGTCAATGGTGCTGTCATGCAAATGACGCGAGCATACAGAGCGGCAGGTTCAGCCGATTGTTCTCAGCAAATTGTAAGAATCGTCATTTATACTAGAACGCAAGACGGATAGGAATAAGTGGAGGGACACCATGCACAATCGTAAATGGCGAATAAGCGTAGCTGCAGCTGTAATAGCAATAGGCGTTATCCTTGCATGGGCGACATTTATCGCTTTGTCACGAGCTGACCGTTCCCATGGACTGACGCTGGCTGCGGCGGAAGAAGAGGTGCTCGGGCATTATGAGGGAGAAATCGTTGGCAGCAAGGAGCAGGGAGAGGGTTATGTCATACAGCTCCAATCGACGCAAGGTTTATATGAGCTGACGGTTGAGCCTACGGGGATCACCGGCATTCGAAGTCTGGAGCGGTTCGGCTCTAGCGATCCTGGTGCGTCGCCAGGGACGGCATCGCCTGTGCCAACGGACAGCGAGGTGGTTAGTGATGAACCGTCCCAGAACCCCTCGGAATTTCCGTCTGGTAAACCAGCGGCATCTCCCGCAGAGACGCAGTTGCCGGAATCAACGCCAAAGCCTACCGTACCCGCAACGACGGTCAAGCCGACAACCATGCCAACCATTATTATTTCCGAACAGCGGGCATCCGAGCTGGCGCTCAAGAAAATCCCCGGTAAGGTTAAGGATATCGATAAGGAAAACGAGGGCGGGAAATGGTATTTTTTTGTTGAAATTGAAACGAATGATGGTCGCGAGGCGGACGTTCAGCTGAATGCGGCATCTGGCGCGGTCGTATCCGTCACATGGGACGATGAAAGCGACGAAGATTAGGTTTATCATCAAACTCTAATGTTTCTGTAATGGTTCTCTTAGATTTCAGGTGTAAGTTATAGATATAGCAGCAAAGACACCTGCAGATCACAAACAAGAGAATCTTAAAGGAGATGTTGAAGATGATGAATAAAAAAGGCTGGATTATCGGATTAGGACTTGTAGTAGCACTTGGAGGAACGAGTGCAGTCGTAGCCGCAGAAGCGGCTAGCTCGTATATCAGCAAGGATAAAGCGAAGCAGATTGCCTTAAAAGCAGCACCTGGCAGCGTAACAGATATTGAGCTGGAGCATAAACGTAACAAGGTATACTATGAGGTGGATATCGATCGCAAAGATACCTTCCAGGAGGTTGATGTCCATGTGGAGGCCGTTTCAGGCAAGGTACTGAGCATCAAAAATGATGACGATGATTATACAGCAAGTGTGACAGCTGCTCCGAACGCTAACGCTGCCGCCAATGCAGCTGCTAGCGAAGCGGCAGCCTCGAACTCTACTGGCGCAACAAGCGCAACAAGCACAACAAGCGCAACAAGCACAAGTACAGCGACAAAGTCGATTACGAAAGAGCAGGCAGGCAAGCTGGCTCAGCAGAAGGTGAATGGCGATATCATCCGAGTGGAAACGGACTGGGACGACGGTATTAAAAAGTACGAGGTCAAGCTGAAAACAGCTGCAGGCAGAGCTGAAGTAGACATTGCTGCTGCAAACGGGAAAGTGCTTGATATTGATTATGATGATGACCGTAATGATGACCGTAATGATGACGATGACAGCCACGACGATAACAACGATCACGATGACCATGACGATGTCCAAGATGATGATGATGATTACGATGATGACGACCGTGACTAATTACGAAGGATTTAAGGGATGTTTGATTAAAATCATACATTCACATTTCTTTTAATCCCATCAAAAATACCCTCCGGCATCGCAAGATTTGCGGTCCCGGAGGGTATTTCGCTGTTTAATGTAATAAACCACAGGTATGGCCCGACTGAGTGTATGGCCTGCCATGAAATCGTAGACAGCAAGAAACCCTCAGTTACAACTGTTTGTCTAAATAACTATACCGCCCTACGTTGCAGTTTCTGCAGTAGAATGACCATTTAGATCGCCAACAACCACTCTACATTGCAGTTTCTGCAATGAAATCAGCAGATACTAGTTTGTTTCAACGGTATTTCTGGTTTTCGTTGTACTTTGTACAACTCAGCCCCTCAGATGGCAGTACATGTGAGGTTTCTATTGTACTTTCTACAGCGTAACTTCCGCGATAGCTCAGACTATACTAGGTTACTCCAAAACCCAAGTAACGTCTGAGCTATGTTGCGTTTCTGCAGCGTGGTTCCAATTTAGCGCGAACAACACTAAGTAACTCCCCCTCCCCCAAGTAACGTCTGAGCTATGTTGCGTTTCTGCAGCGTGGTTCCAATTTAGCGCGAACAACACTAAGTAACTCCTCTCCCCCAAGTAACGTCTGAGCTATGTTGCGTTTCTGCAGCGTGGTTCCAATTTAGCGCGAACAACACTAAGTAACTCCCCCTCCCCCAAGTAACACCCGCCCTACGTTGCAGTTTCTGCAGTAGAATGACCAGTTAGCACGCCATCACCCCTCTACATTGCAGTTTCTGCAATGAAATCAGCAGATTCTAGTTTGTTTCAACGGAATTTCCGGTTTTCGTTGTACTTTGTACAACGTAGCCCCTCAGGCGGCAGCACATGTGAGGTTTCTATTGCACTTTCTGCATCGTAGTCTCCAATATAGCTCATCTTGTTTATAAACCTTAACCCAGTCTCTAACCGTTGTATCATGCACACCTATCTCCTTGGCTGCTTCCGAATCGGTTGATTCTTCAGCCATAATACGCAGGACGCCCTGCTCCTTAAATGCTTTGTCGTATTTCTTTCCTTGTCCCATTTGAACCCCTTCGTGATTTATTATAGAGGTTTTCTTCGTGTCCATCTATTCGGGGCAAGGTCAGTAATCAAATACAGCTAAACAAAAATAGCTAAACAAATACAGTTTTCTTAATGCTTCGTGGTCTGCGCGCCATTCGACTATGAAGGAGCCAACAATCCAAAACCTTAAACCGAATCTAAGTGGGTTAGGGTGTTTTTTGATGCATTGCATTTAAAATAACTTATTAATTCTTTAAGAGTGAATGGATTATTGTAAAAATATTGAACGGAATTGTCGCTTTA
Source organism: Paenibacillus sp. 2TAB23 (assembly GCF_052115165.1). Taxonomy (NCBI): domain Bacteria; kingdom Bacillati; phylum Bacillota; class Bacilli; order Caryophanales; family Paenibacillaceae; genus Paenibacillus; species Paenibacillus sp. 2TAB23. The sequence goes on along the minus strand of NZ_JBFRGD010000009.1, from coordinate 38,048 downwards.
TTTTACAAAAGGAATGAAACCTCTCCTAATGTGATTTAAATCACACGCTGCATACTTAATCTGGTTTACTATTGATAAAACTGCAATGGGGGTTGCTTCATATGAAGCTCGGAAAAAGCTCGTTAACGAATAAATTCATGCTGGTGATGGCTGCTGCTTTAATCTTAATTGTTAGCGTTATTATGGTTTTTGAATGGCAGTCTATACGAACGGATGTAGAGAAAAGACTACTCGATAAAGGGCGTGATCTTTCCTTGTCACTCGCCCATACGCTGGAGCATTTGACGGAACAAGATTTGAACACGGGGGTTGTATTGCAAGACGGAACGAAATGGGCGGGGGATCAGCTGCGAAATGATCTTTTTCATGATGAGCTGACCGTTAATGAGCAAAGCAAAGAGGCGGCTGAGACGCGGGCGCAGGACGCCGATTATGCAGCAAAAAAAGTAATCCTACATAATGGTGAATCGATACCTTTGCACGAATATGAGCTGAAATATGACAGCGCATATGATAAATATACCGATAATCGCTGGCAAGGCATCATCGATAGCTTTTTGAACGAGGAGAACGTAGTTTACGCCATGGCGGCCGCCTATTCGGATAATCCAAACTGGGCTGGCTATATCTCCACGCACAACGGTATTTATAGTCCAGAAGGGGAACAATCTGCCGACGCTTGGGGCGAAAAAGGGTTTCTCAGCCAAAACTATCGAGCGAACCGCATATTTAATGATGAGACAGGTTACAATGCGGTCATGAATGTAAATACGGATGACGTATATTTGCAAAAGTATGATCGGATCATAGATGGGAAGACCGTTGAGACATGGGATGTGTCCTACCCGCTTATCATTGACGGCGAGCATTGGGGAGCCGTTCGAGTCGCATTGTCCAAAGAGAAGGCAGAAGCGCGGATTGCTGCCGAGAGAATGAAGGTACTGCTTCAATTTGGATCATTAGTAGCGGTTGTTCTCGTTATATTATTTTTCCTCTCGCAAATCATGTTAGGCAGAAAGCTTAGGGAAATCGTTAGGGCAGCCGTGAACCTTAATTCCAGCGAAGCAGATTTGACCTATCAAATCGCGAACAAGGGCACAGATGAAATTGCCATACTGGGTCTTGAAATCAATCGTTTTATCGAGCATATGCAAAGCTTAATGCGGACAATCAGAAGCAACGCCGCTTCCGTATCAGACTTTGCCATTACGCTCAGTGAAGGCTCCCATCAGAGCAAAGAGCTGTCCTTCCAGCTTGCCTCCTCCGTTGATGAAATGGCAGCTGGGGCAGAGAATCAAGCGGATGGGGCTGCCGAGGTCGCTCGCTCTATGGAAGAAATGGCGGCAAGCGTCGGCAGAATCGCCGCTTCTTCTTCGATTATGTCAGAGGCAGCAGGCGATATGCTGCATGCGGCTGAGGTAGGTAATGAAAAGTCGGATCAAGCGGTTGCCCAGATGGAGAGACTTGGCGAAGCAAACTCTTCAGTAGCGCAAGTGATCGGCCAGCTTAATGAACAATCCGCGCAGATTCAAGAGATGGCCGGCACGATTGCGGCTATTGCAAGTCAGACGAATCTGCTCGCTCTGAACGCTGCTATTGAAGCAGCGCATGCGGGAGAGTATGGAAGCGGATTTGCTGTCGTAGCAGGAGAAATCAGAAAACTGGCGGAGCAGGCATCCGAAAATGCGCGCCATATCGCAGATACGATCAACCATGTGCTGACTTCTACTTCCGAAGCGGTAACGGCTGTAAGGAACGGCGAACAGGAAATGGAGCAAGGGATGACCATCATACATGAATTGAAGCAGTCCTTTGATCTTATCTGGCAGGAATCTCGCCACGTATCCTCGCAGGTGCAGGATGTATCCGCATCTGCGGAGGAAATGGCGGCAGGCAGCGAGCAAGTGAGTGCATCGGTTGAAACGATGGCGATGGTAGCCAAGGACACATCCTCCCTTGCTGCGCAATCGGCAGAGGGCACGAACCGCCAGCACGAGCTTGCCATCGAAACCGAGCAGCTGGCACAATCGGTTAGCGAGCTTGCCGAGGAATTGAGGAAATCGATTGGTCGATTTAAATTGGAATAAATAAAACGGGCTTAGTTTCTAGGAGCCCAAAGCATAATGGAAACGCCGATGATACAGATTGCTGCTCCCAGCCAATCGTAAGCATCCGGCGTTTTTTTATCGACAAGCCATCCCCAAAGAACAGCCAGTATAATAAAAACACCGCCGTAGGCAGCATATACCCGTCCGAAGGATGGGAAGCTCTGCATAGTGGGGATGATGCCGTATGCGATAAGTATGAGGCTCCCGACAACGCCGAACCAAAGCGGCCTTGATTCGCGGAGCCATAGCCAAACCATATAACCACCGCCGATTTCGGCAAGACCGGCGAGGATGAAGAGAATGATGGTGATGAACAAGTGGGGTTTCTCCTTTTTCATATAAAAGTATGAATAAATTGTATCAGAACCTTTGTCTTATCATCAATTTTTTGATACAATTCACAAGTCAACAACATATAATTTCATAGAATAGCTAGTATGGTGCTGCCATGAAAAGAAGATTCATAAGCAGCTTAATAGGGAAGTTCGGTTAAAATCCGACGCGGTCCCGCCACTGTAACGCAGAGCTGACGATTCATTTATCCACTGTCTGGTTGGACGGGAAGGAGCTCGTACAGCAATGAAGCGAAGCCAGGAGACCTGCCATAAGAGCGCTCTATAATTCTCACGAGGATGGGAGGGAGATGTTTATTTGTGCTTCGGCGTTAGGCATAGACCTATGCTTATTTACGCACATAACAACCCAAACATCCTTCCAGAAGCGAAAGATGTTTTTTTTGTTGTCAAAAAACGGAACTGAAAAGGAGAGAAAACATTGTTAACATTAAAAAGGTTTATGAGTAAATGCTTGCCTGCCATTTTAAGTTTTGTTTTAATTTTTAGTGTATGGTCACCGCAAGTAAGCAAGGCGGCTGATCATACTGCGAATGCATCTCTTAACGAGATGATTGCTAAAACAGTTGATTATTACAAAACTAAAAATGAAGTATTAGAATCCTGGTGGGATATCGTTGCTCTTTGGGGTGCAGGTCAAAATTTGAATGATGGGGTCTGGAAGCTTCCCAGCTGGAAAACAACAGAACCAACAGATGAGTATAAGCTGGATCCTAATGAACCAGGAACTGATCATATTCGTTACATTTATTCGCTGCTTGCTATGGGTGAAGACCCGGCACATGCATGGGAGACGGATCGTAATCTCTATGCGGAGCTGGCTGCTCAGCAAAACGATAGTACTGGCGCCTTTGGCACATCAAACAAACACATGTGGGCAATGCATGCCCTTGAGACAGGAGAAAAGCTAGGAAGCGATGTTGGCAATTGGAATACAAATGCTAAACAGAAAGCGATCGACTTCTTGCTTAATCAACAACTTGCAGATGGCGGCTTTGCATTTTATGGCTCCGTCTCAGATCCAGACATGTCAGGAATGGGGCTGCTTGCACTCGGGAATTACCAGAATGACAGCGCCGTCCAGCAATCCATTGCAAGAATAAAGTCATTCTTGAAAACGAAACAATTAAACAATGAGCTTGTTATGTACGGAGATAATTCAAACAGTATGTCGGCAGTTGTCTCGGGTCTAACGGCGATTGACGAAGACCTTCTCTCGAATGAATGGATGGCTGAAGGTAAAAGCGTACTTGATTCCTACTCTGCGTTTCAACTGCAGAACGGCTCTTTTAAATGGATGGAATCGGATACCGAAGATAATCCAATGGCTACTAATCAAGCGCTCATTGCATTAAATGACATCAAGTACCAGAAAAGCGTATGGTACCGTTTCGCTGAAACGAAACTGCCTAATCCAGCAATTGCAGCTAAGCTGCAAGTTGATGGGATTTCTGGTTCGATATTCAGTCTTCAGAATGTGACGATCAAAAATACAGAAAAACCAGCAACCGCATTGGATTTGTTAAAACAAGCCCTTGATCAAGCTGTTCCAAAAATCAACTATAAAATCGTGGACAGCAGTTTCGGTGCTTATGTCTCTTCGATAAATGGAGAAGCAGCAGGCACGCTTGGCGGCTGGGACGGCTGGGTGTATGAAGTGAATGGCGTGGCTCCAAGTATCGGGGCGTCCGCATATGAACTGGAAAATGATGATGTTGTGCGCTTTTACTACAGCAGATGGCCAGCCATTTCTACGGCTGCTCAAATCGTAAACGGAGCAACGAATCCGTCCGTTGAAGTGACTCTAGTAGGTGATGAATATACAGCAGCTGCCGATGATAGCGCCAATTGGGAAATTAACACGGGCAGTACGGAGCTGCAAGTAAGCTCACTTGTTAAAGACGGAAACAAAGTTTCCATTTCTTTCAATGGTACGGCAAAAGGTGGAGCTGTTACATTAAAAGCATTGGGTACTGCGTTAGTAGGAGGGAATGACAGTGAATCCATTTCTGTTATTGTTCCTCGAGTCATTAGCAGCAGTGATGATCAAACAATTGCGATAAATGAGAATGAAAACTCAGTGCTTGTTTCGGATTCAGGTACAGGGCAGTTCACAAACCATGTGAAACTAACATTCGAATCAGCTGCTTTGCCGAAAATCATAGCTGAACGTGGGAATACACGGCTTGAAATTCCAGCAAATACTGTCGTCACATCGATATGGAATAAAGAGCTATTGCTTCCAAAAGCGTTGAGCATGGAAGACAGTGGTTTAAATACGAAATTAAATACGGTGTTGGCTTCAAGCAACAAGAAAATCGATTCCGTAGATGCTCGCCTGCAAGTAGGCGGTAATGGAGATATCCAATTCAGCCAGCATGTGACTTTGACGATCAAGGGCCAAGGCGGTAAAGAGGCGGGTTTCGTTGACCATGCGGGCGTATTTACGACAATAAAAAAATATGCCGATTCAACGGTGCAAACCGATGATGTTTACGCATATAGCCAAAATGGCGATCTAATCATTAAAACAAAACATTTTACTGAGTTCCTTGCCTATACTACATCTGCTTTATCAATGGGTGGTGGAGGCGGTCTCCCGATTGCGCAAAGCATCACGCTATCGGTAGAGAAACGTTCCATAAATGAAGGGGATTTCGTTGCGCCGTATGCTTTCACAATTACAGAAGGTGACACAGCATTTACGGCTCTCAAAAAAGCAGTAGACCAAAAAGGCGTGTCTTTGAAATATACAGGCACTGGTGCTACGATTTATGTGCAAGCAATCGGTGGACTTGCGGAATTTGATAAAGGTACCGGAAGCGGATGGATGTATTCTGTAAACGGAGTGTTTCCTAAAGTTAGCGCAGGCGTATACACATTAAAGAATGGCGACGTATTGCGCTGGCAATACACGACAAATTTAGGTGAGGATCTTGGAGCACCTAATGATTCAGAGGAAACTGGCGGACAACTGCCTGGGCAGACACCAACGGAATATTCTGATCAAAAGGAAATTTCTGCTTGGGCAACAGCAGCTGTAACGAAAGCGACGGAGCTTGGTTTCATGAATGGTACAAGCACAGTTAATCCGAAATTCGAGCCTAAACGACAGTTGACTCGAGCTGAATTCGCAGCTCTTGTTGTGAAATATTCGGGTGCTGAACAAGTACAAACTGATTCCGGCTTTGAGGATGTAACCAAGCAGAATTGGTTCTATGGCTATGTAGCGGCGGCAAAAGAGAAAGGCTTGATGTCAGGTGTAACCGGTACGACATTTGCTCCTAATGCTCCGATTACTAGACAAGAGATGGCTGCTGTTCTTGTTCGACTTAAGGACTTGGTTGACGACCAAGCACCACAAGCAGCGATTAAAGATAAAGATGCTGTATCAGCATGGGCAGTACCTTTTGTTAACGTAGCCTATCAAAAAGGATTAATGACTGGCGACCAGGGCATGTTCAATCCACAAGCACTAGTTACAAGAGAAATGGCTGCAGTAACGATCATTAGACTACATGAATTAAAATAATGGAAAGCTGTCCCTAGCTATTTTAGCTGCGGGGCAGCTTTTTTTCTTGGAATTAAAATCACTCTTTATTGCCTGGGAAATTAGAACTATTTTTAATGTGACGAACGATAATGACGAAAATGTTCTTTATTAAGAATTTCGATGATGGTATATTTAATAGATTGGATTAGTCATCGATTTTCCCAAAGTGGACTTTTTTAACTGAAACGAGGTGGTTGGATTTGAACATCATCAAAATATTGCTGACCTTGCTGCTTAGCATTCCGCTGTCGCTGCTGCCTTCTGCATCAATCACGGCAAACGCAGAGCAGGATGTGCCCGTATCGCAAGCCTATTATTTAATTGAGCTTTCCAAGTTTGGCATTCACAATGACGGCACTCATCCGGTAGAAACGACAAAAGGGATTAATAAAGCGCTGCAATGGGCGGCTCAGAACGGGAAAACCACAACGTCCCTTCCGCCAGGAACCTATTTGATCGATAAAGCCAGCCGAATCAATATGGTCAGCCATATGGTATTCGAGCTTCCAATGGATGCGGTGCTGCAGAAGGAAACGAACGCCAAAGAGAGCTATACGCTTATGTATTTGGGTTATGGCATTGATCATGTGACGTTGAGAGGCGGCACTTATGCCGGAGACAGAGAAACGCATGACTATTCCAAAAAAGAACACAGCTATACGCCCGGCACACATGAAGGCGGGTATGGCATTCTAACTGAAGGTGCTAAAAACGTTACGATAGACGGTGTCAAAGCGATTAATTTCACGGGTGACGGACTCATACTTGGCGGAAAAAATACGCTTGCCCAGGACCTATACGAAGGACATTTCATATTCGGCGATATTGATGATAAAGGGAAAAACATCTCTAATTCGAAGAAAATTCGCACGAAAAAGCCGCTGACTTTTGCAAACGCTATTTTCAAAACGGAAACCATGTTCGAGCTTACCAATGCAATAAAGCTGCCCCAAACGTTCGATATTATTTTTTATAAATCGAATGGTACTTTTATTAAAAAGCTAAAAAAGGTCAAAATTAGAGATTTGATTCAAATTCCCGCAGGAGCGACGCAATTCCACATCGTGTTCGAGCAAGCGAGCAAGAAAAATGCCTATGTGGAGTTTTGGAATCGGTCTGTGAGCAAGGATGTCGTAGTGAAAAATTCAGAGTTCGCCTATAACCGCAGACAAGGCATTACTGTCGGGGGAGCGGACCGCGTACTCATAGAGAATAATAAGCTTCACCATATAAAGGGCACGATGCCCCAGTCAGGCATAGACCTCGAAGGGGGCTTCGGAGAAAATGGAAACCGCAACAGCAACGTGACGATTCGAAATAATCATTTCTATGATAATGCCTCCTATGATCTCATTCTATATGATGGTAAAGATGCGATTGTAGAAGGGAACCATTTTGCATCCAAAGGCGTCATCGGTCTCGCTATATCCGAGCCATTCACTGGGGCGACGATTAAAGACAATCATTTCGATGGAACACGCATTGTTGCTGCGCATGACGCAGTGTTTATCGGCAACAAAATGAACGATTCCTCTACGACGATTAACGGACCGAATATTACCATCGACGGAATGACATTTACCGATTCGTTGTTTAGCATCAGCGCTAGCAAAGCGTTCGGAGTAAGCGTGTCGAACGTGACGATTAATAATAATGAGAAAAGCGACTCGGGGCTTTCGATATGGGGCAAGCCCATTCGTCTAAAAAACGTAACGATAAACGGCAAAGGCAAGCTGCGTGTCGTTTCTGGCGGAGCATCTGAGGGGTCAGTATTCGATAACTTAAAGGTAATCGGTTTCAATACGGACTATGGATTATCGCTGCCGCCCGCTACCTATAACCAATGCGTATTCGAAGGTGCAGCTAGCAGCGGGAAGTTTGGCTCGATTAATCTCACCCTAGCAGGCAAATATGTATTCGACGGCTGCAGCTTTCAATCCCCGGAAACACTGAATACAATGCTGCATGGCGATCATCCGAAGCTAGATGTGACGATCAAAAATTCGAAATTCGAGCTGCTTGGCAACGCGCAGGCAATCAGCATCCAGTCTGCCAAAAATGTATTACTGGAAAACAATACGATTGAAGCGGAGAAGCTAACCTCGAATAAGATGGAAATAATCCGTATCAACGATTATTGGAAGCGAACGGAGAAACATGATGTTCTCAAAGCAGTCATAAGAGGGAATACGATAAAAACGAACGTGGCCGCCATTGGCATTGCCACATTATATGCGGGAACGGGCGCACCAGCTTACCTGATTGAGAACAACACGCTATACACGGCCAAGCTGCTGCAGAAAAAAAATGATACGCTTAAAAATAATAGTTTGAAGCCGTAAAGCGGCTCCTATGAAAGCCTCGGCGATTTATCGCCGGGGTTTTTTTGAATTATAAGACTTTATATGTTTCATGCGATAAAGGATTCTTCTCTTTCTACGAGAAACGGATACCTCCTCTTGCAGAGGACGGCCAAGCCGTTTCTTTTTGTGCTTTTTATTAGAGCGATAAAGTATGGATGGAAAAATACTCTATTTTTTAAACAGTTTGCTCTAGTTTTTAAATGGTTTGTTTCATAGATTTCCATATAATTGGTATGGTATCGCTTACATCGTAAGGGAGGAGGCAATAGCGGGCTTGAAAAGAACCAACCGAATTTGAAACGTGAACGCACAATCAGATTTCCAGGGAGGTACATTTCGAAATGCAAAACACAGGTAAAAGGAATGGGAAGCGTCTCTTTTCCAAGCTTCTCAGCTGTATGCTGGTTATGTCACTGCTAATGCCGCTTCACCTTTCATCCGTTCAAGCTGCGGATACGGCGCTTATATCCGATGATTTCAGCAGCTACACGAATGAGGACTTCGCGATAGGCGTAGGCAACAATTGGACAAAGGAAGGAACGGCTCCCACTGTACAGTTCCAGACGGATACGGTGACGGGCTCCACATATGCGGCTATTCACCACGCAACTACCGGTTCATCGTATTTCGGGCAGCGATTTGCCGCACAGGACGGCGGGACTGTCATTGAATTCGATGTCAGAATGCCATCGAACAATGGCGGAACTTTATGGGTGATGGATGGCAAGGTCAATGCGACGAATGCGGCAGCGCTTCGCTACCAGCTGGATGCTGGTATCATTAAACGTCATAATGCCGCTGCCCAGAATCAAATGCAATATGATCCGAGCCATTGGTACCGGTTCAAAATGGTGTTTAATGCGCCGCAAAAAAAATATTCGGTATCCATTACCGATATGACGACAGATTCGACGGTCGTATGGCCGGATGCGTTCTACAGCGCGCGCGAGCGAATAAGCAGCTTCGGATTTTTTGTAAATGCCGGCGGGGCTTTTCATTTGGCCAATGTGAAGGTCACGGCACTTGATTTGGCTTTGAATAGCCTGAACATTCAAGCTGGTGATAACGCTCTGAGCCTTCAACCGCCATTCGACCCGAAGGTGAGCAGCTATACGCTTGAGGTTCCTTATAACGTGTCGGAGGTAAAAGTAAACCCGGCAGCAAGCAACCCGAGCGGCGTTTCGCTCCAGGTGGATGCTGCAAGTCTGGAAAGCGGGGCTTCACAGGCAGTTGCTTTAACCGGCAGCTCCACGAGCTTCAACGTTAGCGTAGTATCCAATGCGTATAGCGATATTGCCAAAACGTACAAGGTAACGGTCAACAAGCTGGATAAGTCACCGAACGTGAACTATCCTGCTGCGGAGGGCAGGGATGCCAAGGTGCTGCTCGGGTGGGAGGAGCCTGCGGATCCAGCCTACCTTGAAGCACGCATCTATCGCAAGAGCGATGAGCAATCTCTCGTATTGGTTGACACCGTGGAAAAAGGACGTTATATCTCGGCGATTAGCGGTTTAACCAATGATACGCCATACACCTTTGTCATTAAGGGCGCTTTTGCCTATGAGGGTGAAGAAATAACCGAGTCCAGCGGGGAGACGGTTACTGCAGTGCCCGTCAAGCATGCTGCGCGGCAAATGGAAAGCTTGAACCGCGGCTTAGTGGCTGTGCAGCAGGCTGGTCATGTGTATGTAGGCTGGAGGCTGCTCGGCACGGACCCGACTTCGATCAGCTTTAACCTTTACCGTGACGGCGGTAAAGTCAATGCGAGTCCAATTACGGGGAGCACGAACTTCGAAGATGCGGGCGGAAGCTCAGCATCCACTTATTTCGTGCGGGCAGTCGTAGACGGCACCGAGCAGCGCCAATCGGAATCCGTTGACGTATGGGATACGAACTCGCTGGATGTGCCTATCCAGAAGCCTGCGGATGGCGTGACACCTAAAGGGGAGGCATATTCCTACCGCGCGAATGATGCGTCCATCGCGGATTTGGACGGAGACGGCGAATATGAAATCGTATTGAAATGGGATCCAACCAATGCCAAAGACAATTCCCAAAGCGGCTACACGGGCAACTTTTACGTGGACGCTTATGAATTGGACGGCACGCAGCTCTGGCGTATCGATCTGGGCAAAAACATCCGTGCAGGTGCCCATTACCTCGACGTGATGGTTTATGATCTGGATGGTGACGGCAAGGCGGAGGTAACCTTTCGAACCGCGGATGGAACGATTGACGGAGAAGGTCATGTGATTGGCGATGCCAATGCGGACTTCCGGAATGATGGCGGATATATTCTAACAGGACCTGAATACCATACTGTCTTTGAAGGTGCCACGGGCAAAGCGCTGGCTACGGAAGCCTACGAGCCCGAACGAGGCAATGTCGCGGATTGGGGAGATGCCTACGGCAACCGCGTTGACCGGTTTCTGGCAGCCATTGCGTATTTGGATGGAGAACGCCCGAGCGTCATTATGCAGCGCGGCTATTATACCCGAATGGTGCTGGTAGCATATAACTACAGGGACGGCAAGCTGACCAAGCTGTGGACGTTCGATTCGAAAACGCCAGGCAATGAAAGCTATGCAGGTCAAGGCAATCATCAGCTTAGTGTCGCCGATGTGGACGCAGATGGCAAAGACGAGATCATTACGGGTGCAACGGCCATCGACGATGACGGGAAAGGGCTGTGGAATTCCCGGCTCGGTCATGGCGACGCCATGCATCTGGGAGATTTGGATCCGAATCGGTTAGGTCTTGAGCTCTTTGCCGTTCAGGAGGATACCTCAGTCAAATACTCGGCTGATGTCAAGGATGCTAGAACGGGCAGAGTGCTGCGGGGACAACTGCAAACAGGAATTGATACAGGCAGGGGACTGTCCGCGGATGTTGATCCTCGTTATGCGGGTGAGGAAGGATGGGCTATCGACGGTGCATGGAACAGCACAACCGGCGGCTTGTTCACCGCGCAAGGGGAAAAAATAGGCAATCAAATTCCGAGCTCCAACTTCGCGATATGGTGGGATGGCGATCTTAGCCGCGAGCTGCTGGATCATGAATGGCAGGGCGATACGTTGCGGGTAGGCATTCCGAAAATCGACAAGTGGGATTACGAGAATAATACGCTTGTTCCGCTCGAGAAGTTCACCGGAACCTATTCAAACAATGATACAAAGGGCAACCCGGTGCTTCAAGCCGACTTGCTTGGCGACTGGCGAGAAGAGGTCATCGTGCGCACGGAGGATAGCAGCGCGCTGCGGATCTATACGACGACACATGTGACCGAGCACCGCATTCCTACCTTGATGCATGATCCTATTTATCGTACGGGTATCGCTTGGCAGAATACAGGCTATAACCAGCCGCCGCATACGAGCTTTTTCTTAGGCTCGGGGATGGAAGCGCCGTCTCAGCCGAATATTCGAACGAATGCAATCAAGGCTGTGGATCTAAGCATCTCCGCTCCGTCCAACGAATGGTCCGTCGGGCAGCATATTCAGCTTTCTCCCGTATTTACGCCTGCTGCTGCAACGGATCAGTCAGTAACTTGGTCTGTATACAACGAAGACGGCTCGGCAACGACACTCGCAACGATCTCGGAGAGCGGGCTTCTGATTGCGGCTGCACAGGGAAAGGTGAAAGTCAGTGTGCAGGCTAAGGATGGCTCTGGCGTTGCTGGAGAATGGACATACACGATCAAAAATGCGGCAACGGAAACGCCAAGCGGCGGTTCAACCGAGCAGCCGACGACAACTGTAGGCTCCGGGCACGTGAAGCTGACCGTATCAGCGGATAAAAACGGGGAAGCCTTCGCTGACTTCAAAGCCTCCGATATCGCTAAGGCTGCGGACTCGGTTGTAGGAAATACACTTTTACTTGAGGTTATATCTAATCAAACAGCCAAAACAGTTACAGTCAGTATGCCTGTACAGTCTTTAAAGGACAGCATCGTCAAAGCGATTGATCAGTTCGAGGTGCGGCTGGGCCTTGCCAAAATAACGATCAACAAGAAGCTGTTCGAATCACTCGTGACGAACGAATCGGCAAAGCTCGAGCTGTCGGTTCGCATCATTGAAGCAGCTGCACGACCTGAGGAAGCCAATAGCACGGCAGCCGCGCAGCCCGTGTATGATTTGAATCTGCTTGTGGGCGGCAAGAAAATCGATGATTTCGGCGGCAGCCTAAAGGTGGAGCTGAATTATGTACTGGCAGCTGGCGAGAATCCGAATTTTGTCGTCGTTTATCACATGGATGAGCAAGGCAAGCTCCAACTTGTTAAAAACGGAGCATACGAGAAGGCATCCGGCAAGGTTGTATTTGCTCCGAGCCATTTCAGCCAATATACGATCTCAAACGCGAAAGCAGCCTTTTCGGATATCGGTCATGTAAGCTGGGCGAAGGACAGTATCGAATCGCTTGCTGCTAGAGGTATTATCAATGGAGTTGGGAATGAAATCTTTAAGCCCGGACTGTATGTGACGAGAGCGGAATTTGTGAAAATGCTCATGCATGCGTTCGATCTTGCAGACGCCAATGAAACGAGCACGCTTCGCGATCTGCAGCAGGGAAGCTGGTATTACAGCTCGATCGCTGCCGCTCAGAAGCTTGGGATCGTGCAAGGCAAAGCGGATGGCAGCTTTGGCGTGAATGACAAGATTTCGAGACAGGATATGGCGGTCATGGCCTTTCGCGCAGCACAGCAGCTGGAGCTGAAGCTTGGCAGCGTGGCGCCGAGTACAGCATTTGCGGATGAAGCAGCCATCGACGCTTATGCTTTGGATGCGGCAAAGGCTATGCAGGCAGCAGGTATCATCCAAGGAGTAGGCGACAGCCTATTCGCTCCTAAGGATACAGCGACTCGGGCGCAGGCTGCAGTCATCATTCACAAGCTGATTCAGCTTTCGATTTCTTAGAAATAGCGGAGAACCACATTTCTACTGCACCTCCTCGGCTTCCTAGAGGAAAGCGTCATAACTCTGTCATGACAGTAGGTAAAGCATCAAGCATCCAGCTTCTTCACTGCGAAGAAGCTGGGTGCTTTTTACTGTTTCAGGCGTCGATTCGACGCGGGGGTGGGGTCATCGCTATAATAGGAAGTGGAGACATTTGGATATGCCGTTTGCCTCTATGCCTTAGACAACTAAACGAATAGGATGAATGTCCATGCTTCAACGGCTGGGTCGAAGTATTCGGGATTTCCGAGACACGTACAAAAAACATTTGGTATTCGAATATTTGTTCATGCTGCTTACCAGCTTTGTCATTATCCCGATTATCTCATTTATATTTAACCGGATAATACGGGTGGTTGGTTCGGGCTCGGTGCTGAACGGCGAGTTTTACAAAATCGGCCTCAGCTATGCTGGCGTCGGCGGATTAATTGCCATTTGCTTCGTGGCGATGCTCGTGCTGTTTATTGAATTCGGCGTCATTATCACGATCGCCCAGCAGCATTATTTTGGGAAAAAGGTGCTCATCTCAGACGCGATTCTAACGACGCTTCGGCAAACCCCCAAGCTGTTTGGATTCGGTATTATCCAGCTCGTGTTGTTCTTGCTGTTTATTTTCCCGTTCATCGATTCACCGCTTTCAGCTTCCCTTTACGCACAGTTTAACGTTCCCATCTTCTTCAATAGCCGCATTATGAGCTCATCAATGATGATGCTCGCGTTGTATGGCGCATTGTTATTGGCTGGATTGTACACCGTGCTGCGTTGGATTTTTGTTCTTCACTTCATTATGATCGAGAATAAATCCATTCGCGCGGCGATCAGAAGCAGTCTGGTGCTGACGAAGGGCAAAAGGCTGTCGATTTTCATTAATTTATTTTTGCTCAATGCGCTCGTATTTTCACTCGGCTTTATGACCATCTCATCCATCGCGTATTTGCCTTCTTGGCTTGACAACAATGTGTTGAAGGTCATCACGAATCAATATTCATTAACGCTTTCGACCGTCCTTACTTATATGTTTACGCTGCTGCTCGTGCCCATTAATATGATTTTCCTCACCAGACTGTATTACCAGTTCAATCGTCAGCCTGGCGTTAAACCGTTCGATCAGCTTCGCTTGTATAAGAGCCGTTGGTTCGGACCGCTAGAGAAGCGTTTGTTTGACTACTTAGAGAGAAGAAGCCGTACGCGTGTCTTATACCTCACCGTAACGGCGATATATTTGGCATTGGCACTTGTAGTCAGCTATGCAGCGAATGATAATCTGGTTTATGTCAAATGGAGCGTGCTCTTATCGGCGCACCGCGGCGATTCCATGGCTGCGCCGGAGAACTCGCTTCGAGCAGTCAGAAGCTCGGTTGAACAGGGCATTGATGCCGTTGAAATCGATGTCCAGCTGACGAAGGATGGTGTTGTCGTTCTTCACCACGACTATAATTTGCGGCGTATGGCTGGCGTATCCAAGCAGGTGAGCGAATTAAGCTATGATGAGGTAGCAAGGCTAAGCATCGGACCGGGCAGCGAAGAAGGCGATGAAATCGACCGGATTCCGATGCTGGCTGAAGTATTGGCGGAGGTGCAGGGAAAAGCGAAGCTGATCATAGATTTGAAGCCATATGGCGCTGGCGAGGAGCTGGCTAAGTCGGTCGTCACGTTGATTGAACAATTCGATATGATCCAGGATTGTTATATTCAATCCTTCGATCGGCAGACGCTGCAGCAGATAAGATCACTGAATCCAGATATCAAGATCGGGCAAATTCTTTATTTCGCGGTGGGTGATCTTTCCCTGCTTGACGTGGATTTCTACACGATTGAGCAGGTGATGCTGACCGAGGCATTTGTTGAGCGCGCGCATAAAAAAGGCCGAGAGGTATGGGTGTGGACGGTGAACAGCGAGCGGAATTTAAGGGAAGTGCTTAAATTCGAGATTGACGGCATTATTACCGATTATCCGGCACGCGCCCATAATTTAGTAGAGGTTAAAATGTAATGGCGAGGTTAGGGAAGGGAGAGGGAGCAGATGACTCAAATCGAAAAATACAAAGCGTTCCTCATGTCGCTCCCTCGAGGCAGCTTGACTAAGGAGCAGCTGTTTGTGGAGGAGCTGCTCCTTGACGAGCAGCCGAATATGTCCATTTATTACGTGCCGTATGAATATGTAAATGCCGAGGCGAAGGTCATGATCATCGGCATTACGCCTGGCTTCACCCAGATGGAGATCGCGATACGGAGCGCGCGCGACGATCTGCTCAGCGGAGTCCCGCTTGCACGCATTGATCAGCGGGCTAAGAAGCTTGGGAGCTTTGCGGGCTCGATGAGAAGCAATCTAATCGAGATGCTTGATGGAATTGCCCTCTCGAATCAACTGGGGATAACGAGCTGCCGCGCGTTGTTCGAGGAACGGAGAGATTTGCTGCATACGACCTCAGCCATTCGCTATCCGGTGTTCCAGCAGGGGAAAAACTATACCGGGCATAGCCCGTCAATTCTGAAATCGGAGCTGCTCTACCTTTACGCCGAGAACATCCTTCTGCCAGAGCTTCAGGAGGTGAAGGATGCACTAATCATTCCCCTCGGCAAAGCCGTATCGGAGGTTGTACAAGCCTTTGTCTCAAAGGACTGGTTAAACGGAGAACGCTGCTTGTTTGATATGCCGCATCCTTCGGGTGCCAACGGCCACCGCAAAAAGCAGTTCGAGCAGCACAAGGAAACGATGCAGCGGAAGGTTAACGACTGGTTTGGCAGCTAGAGGTTCATATTGGAAAGCGGGGAATGATGGAGGATGCACAGCAAAAGGGTTCGTTTTATAACTGTTTTTGCGCTATTAACATGTCTGTTATGGTTGTTCGGATTAGGCTGGACGTTAAAGGATTATATGCTTGGTACGCCTAGCTCGGCTCCCTTGTCTTCCGCTGAGGAGGAGCAGGCGGACGAGACCAGCGTGCTGAAAATCGTCGCGTTGGGCGATTCCTTAACGAGAGGCACGGGCGATATTGAAGGTAAAGGGTATGTCGGCTATGTGAGCGATCGACTTAAAGAAGCGGGCAAGGAAATATCATTGATCAACTTGGGCATTAAAGGATTAACCGCGCCGCTTCTCGCTGAGCAAATGAAGGAGAAGGAAATCGGACGCCAGCTTGGACAAGCGGATATTATCCTTATGACCATTGGGGGCAATGACCTCTTTCTGGGCGGGCAGACGCTGTCCGATGTCTCAGAAGCGAGTATTACAGGCCTCGAGGATGCTTATCTTCTGCAGCTGCAGACCATTCTCGATGGCGTGCGTGCAGTGAATACGGAAGCAACGGTGTATTTGCTTGGTTTATATAATCCATTCGTCGAATTTGAGAACGGGGAGCTGTTGTCCGGCGTCGTTCGAGGCTGGAATTTCAAAGCGGCTGAATTGCTGGCTAAGGATGCTAAAACCGTTTATGTTCCTACGTACGATCTGTTCCAGCAGAATGTAAACGACTTTTTGTTTACGGATCATTTCCACCCGAACGAAAAAGGATACGCGCTAATGGCGGAACGGGTAGCCGCATTAATTGCCGGAGCCGGAGAAGGAGGACGACGATGAGCGACATTACATTATCGGTGCAGGGGCTGCGGAAGGTCATTGGCAAACGGACGATTATCAAGGATTTGAGCTTCGAGCTAAAACGCGGAGAAGTATTCGGTTTTCTAGGGCCGAATGGCGCGGGGAAAACGACGACGATTCGAATGCTGGTCGGATTGATCAAGCCGACCTCAGGCACGATACATATATGCGGACTGGATATTGCGAAGCATTTTACGAAGGCGATGAGGCATTTGGGCTGCATTGTCGAGAACCCGGAGCTCTATCCATTCTTAACGGGCATGGACAATCTGCGCCATTTCGCGGTGATGATAAGCGGGATTACGCAGGCTAGGATTGATGAGGTTGTGAGGCTGGTCGGCATGCAGGATCGCATGAATGACAAGGTAAGCACGTATTCGCTAGGGATGCGGCAGCGTCTTGGCATTGCTCAGGCGCTGCTGGGCAAGCCGGATGTACTCATTCTCGATGAGCCGACGAATGGACTCGATCCCTCCGGCATTCGGGAGATGCGCGCCTTTATCCGTTTTTTGGCGGAAGAGGAAGGGCTAACGGTGCTCGTATCGAGCCATTTGCTTCATGAGATTCAGTTGATGTGCGACCGGGTTGCGATTATTTCAAAAGGCGAAATCATTCGCGTCGATTCGGTGCAGCAGCTATTGTCGAGTGAAGAGCGGCTCGTCTGGCGACTGGCGCCGATTGGGCAGGGCAAAGCGATATTGCGAGAGCTTGCATCCATTATCAATGAAACAGATGATACGGTCACAACGCCGTATAATGAGCATGAGGTTGGAGTATGGAATCGAAGGCTGGTTGAAGGCGGAGTAAGCGTGCTGGAGATGAACCGCAAGCTGCCGGCGCTTGAGGATCTGTTCCTTGAGCTGACAGGAGGCGAGTCGATTGATTAATCTGGTTCAGAATGAAATGACAAAGCTGGTTGGGAAACGCCGCTTCGTGGTCATTGCCATCATCATCGTCGTATTGCTGTCGATGTTCACCTATGCACAGGCGAAGGAAGCCGAATCCATTCGGGAGCGTCTTGGCACGGTAGACTGGCGCACGGAGCTGCAGCAGCAAATCGTCGATATGCAGAATCGGCTCAGCAGCGCGGGCCAGTGGCGCGAGCAAATCCAGATTCAAATCAAGCAATCCCAGTATTATTTGGACAATGACGTGAATCCCTCGGAGCCGGGTGCTCCAACCTTTATTAGAGGGTTCGTGCAAAACTCCGCGGAGCTGTTCCTGCCGCTGCTCGTCATGATTATCGCGGTAGACATCGTGTCGTCCGAGCGAAGCATGGGCACCATTAAGCTGCTTCTAACCCGTCCGGTGAGCCGATTCAAAATTCTATTGAGCAAATATATCGCGCTTATTTTATCGGTCTCGGTCGTTATTTTTTTATTTGGCTCCCTTTCGTACATCGTTTCTGCCGTCATGTTCGGCAACCAAGGCTGGGCGGCTCCCGTATTGACGGGCTTCTCCTCGCAAGGCGGGGAGCTGGATATTTCAGGCGTGCGCCTCGTATCCCAGTGGCAATATATTATCCAGCAGTTCGGGCTCGCTTGGTTTATTTCCGTCGTTGTCGGCACGCTGTCGTTCATGCTGTCCATTCTGATGCGGAGCAGCGCGGCAGGCATGGGTACAATGCTGGCTTGTTTAATATCAGGAGCTATTCTAAGCAACATGGTGTCCTCATGGGAGTCGGCCAAATATTTGTTCATGGTCAATCTCGGCTTGATGGATTATGTCAGCGGCTCGGCGCCTCCGATTGACGGCATGACGCTGGGCTTCTCGCTGTCCGTGCTGGCCGTATGGATGCTGGGCTCGCTGCTCGTTTCCTTTACCGTTTTCATGCGAAAAGACATTTATTAACCGTATTTGGCGATGTTGTCCTGTCCTAAATGGCCGGCTCTCTTCATATGCATGTAGTAGAAGAGGAGCGTGATCGACATGGACAAGATTGTACGCAGATATTATCAGCAAAAACAAAAGCAAAAAGAAATAGAGCAGGAGCTCTCTGACCTGCGCAATCAAATATTAGCTTATTTGACTGAGCAGGAGGCGGGAGAGCTGGAGATCGGCAGCCACAAGGTTAAGATTGTGGTACAGGAGCGCAAGGAATTCGATGAGAATAAACTGTATGAAGCGCTGCCTGATCCCGAGCTCTGGCGGATGCTGTCGAAGCCCGATACGTCCAAAATCGCGAGTCTGCTCAAGCTGAATGTCATTACGGAGGAGCGGATAAAGGATACGTACGCAACAAAGACCGTGCGATTGCTTCAGGTGGATAAGAAGTAAGAGCATGAGCTGCGTATAAGCGTAGTTGTAGTGAATGAGTAAGGATTTAAGAGTGAATGAATTAGGATTTAAAACGAATATAATATGAATCAATATGAGTCACAATGAAGCAATATGAATCAATATGAATCAATATGAATCAATATGAGTCACAACGAAAAACGACGAAATTTAAAAAATTAAAAGAAGGTGCTTTTGCCGTTGGATGGCGAAGGCGCCTTTTTTCGTGTGAATAGCGTATTTTGGAGGAAGAAACTAAGCATGTGCTACTCATTTCCGTAGGCAATCAGAGATATAATTTGCCATGATCAAGTCAGTGGCAGGCGGCGTAGATACTGCGTTGATACTTATGATAATGGCGACCAGAATCCAATCCCATCTTGTAGATCTTATAGTGTTTTGTCCTAGACAGCAGTTACTTCAATAGTAAACAGGGTGGTGTTATGGGATTGCTAAAAATAAGCATTAATAAATGTAATTGATTTCTATCATAAAAAAAACTTTACACCAAAATGGGTTAAAGATGATAAGATGAATGGGAAAGGGGCGGTCATAGTGAAAACTTTCCTTGCAACAATTAGACAATCGGGTCAACTTTTTTTCGCATTTTTCAAAATCGCTCCCGCTAGTTTTGGCGGAGGTTATGCGATGATGCCCCTGATAGAACGGGAAATCGTTGCAAAGCGCCAATGGTTTACAGAGGTGGAAATGGCAGATATGCTCGCTATGGCAGGGATAGCCCCGGGAGGAGTAGCCGTGAATGCGGCTGCGCTCATCGGCTATCGGAAAGCGGGCATCACAGGTGCCATTGCTGCCATTGCAGGCCTGACACTGCCCACATTTCTTATTGTCATTTTACTTAGCTATGCGTATCTTTATTTGCGCAATGAACCTAAGGTGGAAGCTGCGCTTAGAGGCATTCATGCTGCTGTCATTGCAATGATTTTAATGGCAGCCTATCGCATGGCCAAGATATCGGTATTTGACATTTCTACAGCATGCGTAATGGCCGCGGCGCTATTCGCCATGCTTTTGCTGCACAAGAATCCGCTATTTGTGATTCTTTTCGGATTAGTCATAGGTTTGGTCATCGTAAGGGGCAAGGAGTTGGTCGGCCTCAGCGTAAACACGGAGAAAGCTGGGAGCAGTACGAAGACTTTGCTGGAGCCTGAATATTTTATTTGAAGAAAGGGGGATGGAATGATGCTATGGGACTTGTTCTTTACCTTCTTGAAGGTCGGTTCCGTTTCATTTGGAGGTGGGTATGCCGTAATTCCGATGATTCAATATGAAATCGAATCCAATGGCTGGATGACGAGCAGTGAATTGCAGGAAACGATTTCGCTTGCCGGCATGACTCCTGGTCCGATTGCTACGAATAGCGCGACTTTAGTCGGGTATAAAACGGCAGGCTTAGCTGGGGCGTTGGTGACGACGTTAGGTATGATTCTTCCCTCGCTCATCGCAGTTATTTTACTTGCCTCCGTATTTTTTCGATTTGTTAATAACAAGTGGCTTCGTTCGGTTTTTTATGGCTTTCGACCGATTATTACGGGGCTCATCGTGTATGCGGCCATCAATTATGGATTTCTGAGCGGGGACGAGACCGGCTTCACGTGGACGACATTCGTTACGCTTTTGATATGCTTCGGCTGTTTGTATGCAATGCTCAAGTATAAGCTTTATCCGATTGTTGTCCTCCTTGCAGCAGGAGCAGCAGGAATTATCCTATATTAAAAGAATGATTCTGAATGAAGGTTGAATTCATTACTGTCGGGAGAGTAGGTATAAATGGATCAAATGAAACCTTGTTGTGCTGCAAATAGGCAGCTTGTAGACATGGAACGTATAGAGACAGTGGACTTGTTGTCTACAAAGAGTTTATCAGCTACCGATGCTGGATTGGGTCTGGATTTGAATTTGGACATGGTCGTCATCCCTGCTGGAAGCTTTGATATGGGAACGACTACAAACGAAGGGTTTTCAAGTGATGGGGAAGGTCCTGTTCGAAGCGTCGAACTCGGCTCGTTCCAGATATCAACGTGCGCGGTGACGAACGCTCAGTTTCAAGCTTTCGTGAAGGCAACTGGCTACCGTACGGAAGCAGAGCAATTCGGGTGGTCGTTTGTGTTTCACCTGCTTGTCTCCGTTGAAACGATGAATAATGTCAAGAACGTACCACAGCATGTGCCATGGTGGCTAGTCGTAGCGGGAGCAAGCTGGAATCATCCGGAGGGACCTGATTCAAGCATCGAGAATCGGCTGGATCACCCTGTAGTCCATGTCTCATGGCATGACGCAATGGCTTTCTGTGAATGGTCCGGTACAAGATTGCCGACGGAAGCGGAATGGGAATATGCGGCACGCGGCGGTTTAAAGGGCAAAACCTATCCTTGGGGCGATCTGCTAAAGCAAGACGGCAAGCATATGTGCAACATCTGGCAGGGGAAGTTTCCGGTTAAAAACAATGCAAGCGACGGTTTTGTCGGAACGGCTCCTGTACGGTCATTCGAACCAAACGGTTATGGCTTGTACAACGTGTCAGGCAATGTATGGGAGTGGTGCGCGGATTGGTTCAGTCCCGATTATCACAGACAAACTTCGCACGTTAATCCGCGTTATTCGCATGAGACTGGGAATCGGTCGATGAGAGGCGGTTCATACTTGTGCCATCGCTCTTATTGCAACCGTTATCGGGTAGCGGCTCGAAGCTCCAACACTCCTGATAGTTCGACTGGGAATTGCGGTTTTCGAGTAGTGGCGGATATCCAGATATAGCTGCCATGCGTTTAAAGGGTTAAGAAGTGATAAGAGAGGCGCCACCTTGAAAAGGGTGGCGCTTTTTTGCCTTCCTTACGAAAGGCTCAATTAGGTCAAATCCGGGTTTTCTTGCGCGTTTCCTTGGTGCTTGGGCTTGAACGCCGTCGGAGAATGGCCGGTCCAGCGCCGGAATTGCCGGGAGAAGTGGCTGGCCGACTGAAAACCGAGCCGCTCGGCAATTTCGGAGATTGGCAAATAGGAAGTAACGAGCAGTTCCTTCGCCAACATAAGTTTTCTACGGCTTATGTATTGCCGCGGCGACAAACCGTAGACCTTGACGAATAGCTTGGTGCATTGGCTGCGGCTCATGTTCAGTTCTTTCGCTACTTGCGCAATCGAGAGATTCTCGGCAAGGCCAAGCGATAGCCTCTCTTCTATGGCATGTGCCGCATCGGCCGCAAGCGGCGTAACATGGCTTGCATTCATTCTGTCCTCGCCCTGATTGCGGATAAGCGCCAGCACCTCGCGGATAATGAGCAAGATATTCGCTTGCAAGAGCAGCTTATCTTCCAGCCGCGCTCCGTCATCGCTTGGTTTCTCGCTTGGCATTTGCTCTGTTAATTCGCGAATCTCCCCGATATAACGACTCAGCCGGCCGGAATGCGCTGCTTCCGAGGCAGATATGAGTCGATAAGAAGCTGTGCCGAGCAGGCTGCGGATGTCCAGATCGTCCAGATCGAAATGCACATTAAAAAACTCGTAGTCCATGCTGGAAGCATTGGTGGTCTTGTGTCTTTCTCCGGCGTTAATCAACAGTAAGTCCCCAAGCTTAAGCGTGACGGTCGTTCGATTTATCTCTTGTTCTACCTCGCCGCCCAAGCAGCAAAGGAGCTCGTACAAATGATGGTGATGCCGCGGATATTCCCAGCCGGGCGGAAATGTTCCAATTTGAATGCCGGTCACCTGCAGCGTAGAAGTCATATTCGGAAAGCCTATCACGTTTTGCATGGCGCCTCACTCTTTCATCCTTGTTGTTCCTTTATACTATCACATCCATAATCAATGAGAACGAATTGGTACAAATGGTATAGAAAATGCACCATTTGGCGATTGTGACCTAAGCAGGCAATACGGATAATGAAGCAGACGGAATCTGTTATGGAGGGGTTATCATGGCCAAACTCGAAGTGAAAGACTCGCAATTTTTGTTGGACGGGGAACCGATCCAGCTATTGTCCGGGGCGATTCATTATTTCCGCGTTGTCCCGGAGTATTGGAAGGACCGGCTGCTGAAGCTAAAGGCTTGTGGTTTTAATACGGTGGAAACGTACGTTCCTTGGAATATGCACGAGGAGAAGGAAGGAGCGTTCCGCTTCGATGGATTGGCGGATATTGAACGGTTTATCTCCCTCGCAGGGGAGCTCGGCCTGCACGTTATCGTTCGGCCAAGCCCGTATATATGCGCGGAATGGGAATTCGGAGGATTGCCAGCCTGGCTGCTGAGCGATCCGGATATCCGGTTGCGCTGTATGGACGAGAGCTACTTGCGAAAGGTAGACGCCTATTACGACGTGCTTATTCCAAAGCTTGTGCCGCTTCTTGGCACGCACGGCGGACCGATTATCGCCGTGCAAATCGAGAACGAATATGGCAGCTACGGCAATGACAAGGACTATTTGCTTTATCTGAAGAATGGACTGCAGGTACGGGGAATCGATGTTCTGCTGTTCACCTCGGACGGACCGACGGATCAAATGCTGCAGGGCGGAACGCTGCCGGACGTTCTCGCAACCGTGAATTTCGGATCGAGGCCTGAGCAGGAGTTCGCGAAGTTTAGGGAGTACCGCCCGGAGGAGCCGCTCTTCTGCATGGAATATTGGAACGGCTGGTTCGATCACTGGCTTAAGCCCCACCACACACGGGACGGCGGAGACGTCGCGGATGTGCTGGATCAGATGCTTGCTGCCGGCGCTTCAGTCAACTTTTATATGTTCCATGGCGGAACGAATTTCGGGTTCTATAACGGTGCGAATGACCAAGGGAAATATGAGCCCACCGTCACCAGCTACGATTACGATGCGCCGCTGTCCGAATGCGGAGATGTGACAGATAAGTATATGGCGGTGCGCGAGGTGCTGCGCAAGCACGGCGCCAATGTTTCGGAGGGTCTTCCGGAGCATTCTCGCAAGAAGCGCTACGGAGCGGTAGTTATGACGGAAGCGGCAGGCTTGTTCGATCATCTCGATACGCTGACGGCTTCCGAACGCCGGCGCTGCCCGGAGCCGATGGAGAAGCTCGGACAGAACTACGGCTTTATCCTCTACCGTACACAGATATCCGGTCCGCGCAAGTCGCAGGAGCTTCACCTGCAGGATGTGCACGACCGGGCACAGGTGTTCCTCGATGGCCGCTGCATCGGAACGATTGAGCGTTGGGACCCAAAGCCGCTTGTCGTGGATATTCCGGCGGAAGGCGCGACGCTCGACATACTTGTCGAGAATATGGGAAGAGTCAATTATGGACCGCGCCTAAAAGATGCTAAGGGCATTACCGAAGGCGTGCGCCTCGACAATCAATTTCTGTTTGATTGGGAAATCTATCCGCTGCCGCTTGCCGACTTGAACGCTTTGCCGTTCACTCCTCTCCCCGCTCAACCCGAGACCGCTGAACATCCGATGTTCTTCAGAGGCGAGCTAATCGTCGACGATATTGCGGATACGTTCGTGCGACTTGATGGATGGGTGAAAGGAGTCGTTTGGATCAACGGTTTCAATCTAGGCCGCTATTGGGAGAAGGGACCGCAAAAAACGCTGTATCTGCCGGGTCCGCTGCTTCGCGAAGGATCAAATGAGATCATTGTTTTGGAACTGCACGGAACGGACAAGCCGGAAATCGAGCTAATCGAAGCTCCGGATCTCGGATAGGCAAGACGCGGCAAGACTGCCGGAATTCGGCTTGCATGACGATAAAATGGAAGGGATAGGTGGCGACATGCGCGATTCGCGGCCGAATTTGCTGCTCATTACCGTCGATCAAATGAGAGGAGATTGTCTAAGCATCCTCGATCATCCGGTCGTCGAGACACCGAATTTGGATCAACTTGCGCGCAAGGGCATGCTGTTCCGAAATGCATATTCTTCGACGCCTACCTGCGTGCCGGCTCGTGCGGCGCTGTTTACCGGGATGAGCCCGCGTTCGCACGGCCGCGTTGGATACGAGGAAAAGGTGCCGTGGAATTACGAGCATACGTTGCCTGGCGAACTGGCGAAGGCAGGCTACCATACGCAATGCGTGGGCAAAATGCACGTCGATCCGGCACGCAGCCTATGCGGCTTTCATAACGTTGTGCTGCACGATGGCTACCTGCATCATAACCGGTTCAAGCATACGAACACGGTGACGGAATCGCATGACAGCTGCGACGATTATTTGCCTTGGCTAAGGGAGCGCGCGGGGGCCGGTACGGATCTCATTGATCTTGGTCTCGACTGCAACGCCTCCACCGTTGCCCGGCCTTGGCATCTGCCGGAGTCGCTCCATCCGACGAACTGGGTCGTGACGCAATCGATCGACTTTATGCGCCGGCGCGACCCGCGCAAGCCCTTCTTCCTTTGGAGTTCATTCGTTCGGCCCCATCCGCCATTTGATCCGCCTCAAGCTTATTGGGACCGGTATGTCGAGGCGGACTTCCCGGATCCGGTCGTCGGCGAATGGGCGGCGCAGGACGATCCGGCTCGCGGCGGTCTCGATCCCGTGACCCGGTCAGGCGTCGTGCCGAGACGGCGCCTGCGGCGTGCGATGTCCGCCTACTATGCGCTCATCTCCCATATTGACGACCAGTTGGGCAGGCTTATAAACGCGATAGAAGAAAACGGGGTACTAGACCAAACAATCATCATCTTCACCTCCGATCACGGGGAGCTGCTCGGTGATCATCATCTGTTCCGCAAGGCGCTGCCTTATGAAGGCAGTGCGAAGGTTCCGCTGATTGTAGCCGATCCCGGCGGTAAGCTTGGCGTCCGTCAAGGGGTAACCGTAGAGGAGGTCGTGGAGCTGCGTGACATTATGCCAACCTTGCTCGACTGCGCGGGCGCGAACATTCCAGAGGCTTTGGACGGCGAGAGCCTGCTTCGCGTCAAAGAGCGCGCTCAAGACGGGAATTGGCGGCCGTATATTCACGGCGAGCATGCTTACGGCGAACTATCGCATCAATATTTGACTGACGGCCGCCAGAAATATATCTGGTTTACGCAAACGGGAGAAGAGCAGTTGTTTGATCTGGCACTTGATCCGGATGAGCTGAAAAATTTGGCGGGAGAGGAATCGTATGCGGCCAGTATACAATTGTGGCGTGAACGCCTCGTCTGCGAGCTGGACGGCCGGGAGGAAGGTTATGTCAGGGAAGGCAAGCTCGTTGTCGGCCGGGAACCGGTCACTTGTCTTCGCCATATTTTACATCGTTAAAAGCACGAATAAATACAACAAGACCGGATTGGCAGCAATGAAAGAAGGCAGATATTAACGACGATGGACAAATCGGCCTTGAAGTTCTTGCGGCGTTAGCCTCCAAGATATTGGAGCAGGGACATCCACGGAATACTGCTCAATTAGGAAAAGCCGTCCCGCATGATGGGATCGGCTTTTTTTACGCTTGTGGGGAGGACTGCTGCTAGTCGCTCCTTCCTGCTTGTTTTCATTTCGGATGATGCACCGGGATCGAATGTTGAAGTCTACGAGAGCGGCAGACGTATCCGAACAACGGTGCCGCTGCCGAGCCAGCTATTGATTTCGATGCCATATCCTTCCCCGTAATGTAGGCGAATCCGGTCGTTCACATTTTTGATGCCGATATGCTGATTGGCCTCGCGGTCTCTAGAGCGAAGAGTGATTCTGAGCTGCTCAAGACGTTCCGGTTCCATGCCGACACCGTCATCCGTAACGCTAATCTCCATGTGGCCGTCTTCCCGAAGCTCCGCTTGGACGACGACTTTTCCGCCGCTGGCATGCGGCTCCAGGCCGTGAGTCATCGCATTCTCGATGAGAGGTTGAATGATCATTTTGGGAATGATGACGCCATGCAGCTCCTCCGAGGTGTATTGCACGAACTCGATTCTTCCCGGGAATCTGCCCTGATGAATCGTAATATAGGAAGCGACGATCTTCAGTTCATCCTCCAGCCGTACTTCGTTCGATCCCTTAATGCTGTAGCGCAGCATCCGGCTTAAGGCAGCGGTCATTTCATAAATGTCTTGGTTCCCCTTCACGATGGCAATGCCTTTGATTGCATCGAGCGTATTGCTGAGAAAATGCGGATTGATCTGACTCTGCAGGAACGACATCTCCGCGCGCTGCCTCTCGATATCGGCCTGATAGAGATCGCCCGTCGTCTCCAGCAATTGCTGAGTCAGATCGTTGATCCGGTTAAGCATTGTGTTGAACTGCGTCGAGATCACCTCGATCTCGGCGTAGCCCTCCAGCTCTACCTTCGAATGCAGCACCTCCAAATTGCCGCTCTTTAGCCGTTTCATGAATGCAATCAGCTTACCGAGCGGCCTTAAAATATTCATCATCAGAACGGAATACGGAATCGTGACAAGCGTGAGAGTAACGATCAGCATCACGTAGCTCGTTCGCTTCAAACCCTCTAGTTCTTTGATCAGATTGCCGATCGGAACGGCCGATATGATATCGCCGTTAATTTCCGGCAGAGCGAACGATTGTATCGCATAGGATTTCCCCCCGATTTTCCCAATGACGGCTTTTTCTCCATAATCGGAAAAGAGGGTAAGCCGTTTTTCGTCCAGATTGAGGGCTAAGCCGCCTGCATTCGCGAAGGCCAGCTCATCGTTTGTTCTGAGATAGATGCTTGTGCCTGACAGCCTTGGAAATTTAACGATTTCCGATTGAATGGATTCGGCATCCAGTACGACCGTGATGAAGCCGATTTTTTCTCCATACCGGTAAGTGTCGCGCGAGGCGAACAGGTTCATGCCAAAGAGAAACATATCATTGACTAGCAAGGGATCATCATGGACGAAACCGCCGTAATAGACGTTGGCTTCCCGTTCGCTAACTTGATTCATCAACTTCTGCGCCATTCTGATTTTGCCGTTCAACGAGGTGTACTTGCCCATTGCGTTTACGATAATAATGTCAATGATATCAGGGTTGGTGCTTTTGATAACGCTCATTAAACTGTTTACTTTTTTCGACAGTTCGTATGTGCGTAAATTATCACTCTCCGCCAGAAAGTCCTGTACGGTCGTGTCATAGCCTAAATTGACCATGATTCCTGAAATTTTGGTGTAATTATCGGAAACCCGCTGCTTTAGATTGGACACCAGCTCCATGTTGTATTGCGTGTTCTGATTTACGATTACTTCGCTGGATTGCCGGAAGGCTATAAGACTGACAAGCGGGATGACGGCAAGAAGGATCGCACCGATTGCCAGCACTTGCGTCCGTATGGACAGCTTTTTAAACGATCTCATCGCGCCTCCCTGTACTGCGTTGGCGTCATGCCGTTCAACCTTTTGAAGATGCGGGTGAAGTAGAAGTAGTCATTGAAGCCGCATTTTTCCCCGATTTGGCTCACTGTCATATCCGTCTCGGCGAGCAGTTTGCATGCGTACTGGATTCGCAGACGGGACAAATATTCCACAAAGTTTTCGCCGACCTCTTTCTTGAACAGCTGAGACAAGTAAGTGGGGCTTAGATAAAACTTTTCGGACAAGCTCTGGATCGAAATTTCCTGATTAAAATGGTGGTGGATATACGTAAGGACTTCCTTAATACGAATATGCGTCACGCCGGCGAGCCGGGAGGGGAGCTCGTCGGATAAATGATGAAGCGTATGTTTTACCAAATAGTCGATCATCGCATCGGATTGGCCATAGTCGTAAAAAAGCTGGTCATAGCCTTCCAGAAATTTTGCGCGCTCCTTTACGCCTTCCCTCGTGAAGAGAAACATCACGGTATTAAAGATTAGATACGCGTCCTTGATCGTTAACGCATTGCTGCGAA
The DNA here is from genome assembly GCF_052115165.1 of Paenibacillus sp. 2TAB23. Classification (NCBI taxonomy): domain Bacteria; kingdom Bacillati; phylum Bacillota; class Bacilli; order Caryophanales; family Paenibacillaceae; genus Paenibacillus; species Paenibacillus sp. 2TAB23. The sequence goes on along the minus strand of NZ_JBFRGD010000009.1, from coordinate 9,058 downwards.
ACAACGGCCTGCAGGACTCCATGACCGAGACGAACCGCATTCGGTCCTTCTGGGCAAGGGCGCCGGCCAGCTCTGACAGCAGATCGTCAACCTTCGATTCCTTAGGTGCCATCGACCGATAGACGCCGCCTTTTCCTGTCGAGAAGCAGCCATACGAGGCCACTGAGGCAGCCTCAAGCGACGCTTCCAAACCGGCAGGATCGGCGGAGGAAGGACCAATGCCAATGCTGTATTCCGTAGCATTGCCTGATAAGTAGAGTGAGCTCAGGAGGCTCTCTGCCAGATGGCTGTAGACGAGCAGACCCGAGCGCCTCTTGTTCATGCGGAAGCGAATATGCTGGATGTCTTCCCGGTACGGCGCGGGCAGGTAGCCCTGCACGACGATCGACGTGACGGGCAGTGCTGCGCTTACCGGCATGCCGGCAGACGTCAACTTCTCTGCAAGCAACTGTTCGTTTCCCGAGCATAATACCTCGTAGAGCTCTTGGGCATCACGCTCCGGCTCCAAGTCGTTTCGCTGCTTCAACGATTGCGAGAGCTTGGCCAGCATGCTTTCGATTTCATCAATCTCGAACGGCTTCAGGCAATAGCCGAAGGTCCCGTAGTTCAACGCTTTTTGGGCGTAAGCGAATTCCGCGTGCCCGCTCAGCACGGCGAATACCGTGCCTGGGGAGATTTCCTTGCCCCGCTTAATCAATTCAAGGCCGTTAACGAGCGGCATCTTAATATCGGTCAGCACGAAGTCCGGCCGCAGTTTCTCGATCAACTCCAGCCCTTTTTTTCCGTTCTCCGCCACCCCCGCGACCTGAAAGCCGTATTTCTCCCAGCGCACGCCGGCTTTAATACCTTCCACAATCCATCGTTCATCATCGACGATAACTGCTTTATACACAGAAACGCCTCCTTTACAGCAATCGTACCCGAGCATCATCGCGGATTCGTATAGAAAAAAATAAGATTAATATGGACAAAACCAAGAATCGCGAGCTAGAAAGCACTTTCATAATAAATAACAGCGAAAATAACGATTTTATCTATACTGTGCATGTCTAAATGTTCATTATAATATGGCTGAATGCATGATGGAAGATTATCATAAGCCAACTCTTAAGCTTTTCGGGATGCCTCTTCCTTCCGGATTGCCAAGCTGTTAGAGCCAGAATGTTAACTACGAAGCAGGGAGTGGGAGGATATGGATATTTATGCAACAGGCTTAACGGAGAATCAACATCAAGCGCTGTCCGAAGCGGCTGGCTGCCTCGGCGTCACGCTGTCGGAGGCAGGCATCGCCATGCAATTCAGTGAAGGCGATAGCGGGATCACCGTTCGGTACGACGGTCAATCGGCCGTCATCTCCTGCGGCGGCGGCCCCGAGTTCATGCGGGCCTTCGGATTAACCGTGGAGGGAGTAATGAAAGGCAAGCCGTTTAGCGTGAAAGAGACGCCATGGTACGACAGTCTAGGCGTTATGATCGATTGCTCCCGCAATGCTGTCTTGCATATGGATGCATTCAAGAATATCATCCAGCGGTTGGCGCTTATGGGCTATACATCCGTGCAGCTGTATACGGAAGACACATACGAGCTTGAGGCTTATCCTTACTTCGGCTATTTGAGAGGGCGCTACACGGCGGAGCAATGGAAGAGCATGGACCGTTACGCGGCGATGTTCGGCGTGGAGCTGGTTCCTTGCATACAGACGCTCGCGCATCTCGGACCCGCGCTCAAGTGGGCAGCGCACTCGGAGCTCGTGGATTGCAACGATATTCTGCTGATCGACGAGCAGAAGACGTACGAACTGATAAATGAGATGTTCCGAACGATGGCGGACAATCTGAGCAGCCGGACGATTAACATCGGGATGGACGAGGCGCATATGATGGGACTCGGCAAATATTTGGACAAGCACGGCTATCATGACCGTTCGGCGCTAATGATCAAGCACTTTGGCAGGGTGATGGAGATAGCCCGCTCGTACGGGTACAAGCCGATGATGTGGAGCGATATTTCTTCCGGCTAGCGAGCGGCGGCGAATATTATGACCCGGACAGCCCAATCAGGGAAGATATCGCAGCATGGATTCCGGATGATCTAAAGCTGGTTTATTGGGATTACTATTCCGAGGAGCCTGGAAAATACGACGGCATGATGAGTAAGCATAAGCAGTTGAGTGACCATATCGTATTCGCTGGCGGCGCTTGGAAATGGACGGGGTTCGCCCCGAACAATGCGTTCAGCCGCCATATCGGAGTAATGGCGCATGAGAGCTGCATCGCGAACGGGATACGCGAGACGCTTGTCACGGCTTGGGGAGACAATGGGGCGGAATGCTCCTTCTATGCAATTCTCCCGACTTTGCAGCTGTGGGCGGAGCTTTGCTATAAAAACTCGGAAGACGAAGGCATGCTGCAGGAGCGGTTCGCGACTTGCACGGGCGGCAACTACCAAGATTTCATCTCCTTGGATCTCGCCAATCTCGTGCCCGATAATCCATCACCGGGCCGAAGCATGGGTAATCAGGTTAACCCAAGCAAATATTTGCTTTATCAGGACGTACTGTACGGGCTGTTCGACAAGCATGTGCAGCCGGAAACGTATAAGGAGCATTACGGCTTTAGCGCGGCGTACTTGGAAGCGGCTGCGGAACGCAATCCGGAATGGTGTTCGCTCTTCGAGACGCAGGCTGCGTTATGCCGTCTACTGGAGATGAAGGCGTCAGCGGGAATCGCTATCCGAGAAGCGTACCGCAGCGGCGATAAAGAGCAGCTCGGGAAATTCGCCGAGTCGCTGCTGCCGGAAATAAAGGCAAGAGCTTCGCGATTCATGGAGGCTTACCGGACCCAGTGGATGAAAGAAAACAAAATATTCGGCTTCGACGTGTTCGACCTGCGAATGGGGGATTGCAGCAGCGGATCAATACCGCCATCTATCGAATCGGTCAATACGTGCGAGGCGAGCTTCAAGCATTGGAGGAGCTGGAGGAACCGATCCTGACATTCGACGCGCGGGAGGAGAGCGATACGAACGTGATTAGCGTCTCCCTGTGGCATGCGATCGCCACGCCTTCTGTTCTTGCGGGAATCTAAACCGACATGATGACTTTTATCCATTCGAAAAGGAGATCGATGCGACATGAGAATACTTTATCTCGATCTAGACTCACTCCGTCCCGACCATCTGGGCAGCTATGGCTACCATCGCAATACGTCGCCAAACATTGACCGTATCGCGGAGGAAGGTGTCATCTTCACCAATTATTATTGCTCAGACGCGCCTTGCATGCCCTCTCGAACCGCGCTGATGTCGGGTAGATTCGGCATTCATACCGGCGTTGCGGGCCACGGCGGCACCGCGGCTGATATGAGGCGGGACGGTGCGACAAGGGGATTCGAGGACAGATTGAAGCGGGAGAGTCTTCCCTTCGTATTGCGGGAAGCAGGCTATAAGACGGCGACGATCAGTACGTTCGCCGACCGGCATTCCGCTTGGACCTTCAATGCAGGCTTCAACGAGGTGCACAACATCGGAGAGAATGGCTTGGAATCGGCGCATCAGGTGCTGCCTGCCGCATTGAAGTGGCTGGAGGATAACGGACGGTCGGACCAATGGTTCCTGCATCTGAATTTCTGGGATCCCCATACGCCTTATCGGACGCCGGATGAATATGGCCATCCATTCGCGAGCGAGCCTCTGCCTGAGTGGCTGACAGAGGAGGTATTCCGGTCACATCTGCAGAAGCAGGGACAGCACAGTATCGCGAATATGAACGAGCTGGCGAAATCGCATTACGGAAAGTGGAGCAGGCACGGCCATCAGATCGAGTCCTACGAAGATATCCGTCAAATTATCGACAATTATGATTGCGCGATCCGCTACATGGATGACCATATCGGACAAGTATTATCGCAGCTGGAGCAGCTCGGCATCCTGGAGGAGACGGCGATTCTGATCAGCGCGGACCATGGAGAGAACATGGGCGAGCTTGGCATTTATTCGGAGCATGGCACAGCCGACGAAGGAACCTGCCGCATTCCGATGATCTTCCGCTGGCCGGGAGGCGCTCGAAGCGCGAGAAACGAAGGCTTGCATTACCATCTGGATTTAGCTCCGACGCTTGCCGATCTGGTTGGCGCGAAGCATCCGGAGCGCTGGGACGGCATTAGCTATGCGGACGCCATAACCGGCGCATCCAATGGGGGCAGAGACTATCTCGTATTGACGCAATGCGCCCATGTCTGCCAGCGCAGCGTCCGGTTTCAAGATTGGCTCTACATTCGGTCGTATCACGACGGCTATCACGGCTTTCCGAAGGAAATGCTGTTCAATCTGAAGGACGATCCTCATGAGCAGCGAAACCTGTCGGGGGAGCGGCGCGACGTGTGCAAGGAAGCCGTCTATCTGCTGAACGCTTGGCATGACGACATGATGGCGACGATGGACTGCGATACCGATCCGTTATGGACGGTCATGAAGGAAGGCGGGCCGCTGCATGCCGAGGAATACCGAATTTGGAGGGATCAGCAAGGGGAGTAGAAGGTCGGCGCATGAGGCGCCGGCTTTCTTTATTTTCTCTATGTATTTATCTATGACGCCTATGTCGGATTATGTGATTGAAAACGACTGAAAGCACTTTCATTATTGCGTCCACATAGAAGGTTGATTATATCCATACTCCGCATTCGGCGTCCCTTCTATACTAATAAAGTGAACAAGGATCCTGGAATCACAAAACTAGATAAGCAAGGAGTGACTTCTAATGCAGAGCGGGGCGAGCGTTAGATCAACGAAGAGGCTTTGGAAGACGATGCTTCTGCACAAATACTTTTATCTGATGGTTCTGCCGGTCCTCATTTGGTACGCGCTGTTCGCGTATGCGCCGATGTACGGCGTGACGCTCGCGTTCAAGACATTCGATTACAGCGGCGGCATTCTAGGAAGCCCTTGGATCGGACTCGAGCATTTCCAAAAAATTTGGTCCGACGCCGATTTCCATACGGCATTCAAAAACACGATTATTATCAGCATGATGAAGCTTCTCATCAATTTCCCGATGCCGATCGTCTTGGCTATTCTATTAAACGAATTTTCCAGAAATAAAGCCAAACGGTTTTTCCAGACCGTGCTTACGTTCCCTCATTTCATCTCTTGGGTCGTGCTCGCAGGGATTATAACGATCATGCTCAGCCGCGACGGCGTCGTGAACCAGACGATCATGTCTCTCGGTTTCGAGTCCATTGCCCCGCTAACGGATAGCTCGTCGTTCCGGCCTCTTCTTTATATCACGCACATGTGGCGGGAAGTCGGCTGGGATTCGATTATTTACTTGGCCGCGCTGGCTGGCATTAATCCCGAACTGTACGAAGCTGCCGAGATGGACGGCGCTAACCGCTTCAAAAGACTGCTCCACATCGCGTGGCCGGGCATTAAAAGCACGGTTGCGATCCTACTCATTCTTCATGTCGGTCAGCTTCTAACGCAAGGCGCAAGCTTCGACCAAATCTTCAACTTGTACAGCTCGCCGGTCTATTCCGTTGCTGATGTTATCGACACTTATATTTACCGAACGTCATTCCAGGTTGGCGGAGACTTCGGTTATATGACGGCGGCCGGACTTATCAAGTCCGTCATCAGCTTGGTGCTGCTCGTCTTGGCGAACATGGTCGTGAAGCGATTGGGCGAGGAAGGACTCTATTAAACTACGGCTTGGAGGAATTCGACAGATGAAGCTAACGCATGCGAAGAAGCGGGCAAGGCTAAGCGCCTTCGACCTCATCGTATATATTGTGCTCGGACTGCTGTCCCTTATCACGTTTTTTCCGTTCTACAACGTCCTTATCATTTCATTCGCCAAATTCGAGGTCATCAGCCAGTTTAACCTGTATTTGCTGCCCCTGTCCTTTGATTTGACGGCTTACGAGGTTATTTTATCCGATGCGAAGTTTTGGAGCTCCTCTATTAACACGGTCATCGTAACCGTGGTCGGCGTATTGTTCAGCATGACGATATCGGTTGCCGGCGCTTATGCGCTCTCCAAGAAAGGGATGCCAGGCCGGAACGCGATGCTGACGTTAATTCTGTTCACGATGTTTTTCAATGGCGGGCTTATTCCGTTCTATCTGGTCATCAAATCGCTAGGGCTCGTGAACAGCATATTCGTCATGATTATCCCTGCGGGCTTGAACACGTTCTACTTGATTATTATGAAAAATTACTTCGGCACGCTGCCGGAAAGCTTGGAGGAATCCGCGAAGCTGGACGGCGCTAACGACCTGTACATTTTGCTCAAAATCATACTTCCCATCTCCGCGCCGTTCATTGCCACCTTCGGCTTGTTCTTCGCGGTGGAGCGTTGGAACGAGTGGTGGTATGCGCTCATCTTCATTAGCGATTCCGCCAAAACGCCGCTCCAAATCTACTTGAGGGAGACGCTTATCACGAGCAATCAGCTCCTGAATACGCTGGCTCAGCAAGCGGCGGACAGCAACTCCAGCAAGGTGTATACGCCTGCTTTGCAGATGGCGACGATTGTCATCTCCAGCTTGCCTATCATTATGGTATATCCCTTCCTTCAGAAGCACTTCGCCAAAGGGATATTAGTAGGCTCCATTAAAGGATAAGGAAATTCAAATAGATGCTTGTCCTATCCTAGTAAAAGCTTCACAATGACAAAAGGGAGGAATCAAGGATGAAAAGAATGAAGAATTTCAGCATTATTGTAGCCTGCATGGCCATGTTCGTGGGGTTGCTCGCGGCTTGCAGCGGCAACAGCAATGAGAAACCGTCCGAGAGCAATAAACCCGCTACGACGAATTCGGGTACGGGAGAAGCGAGTAACCCGTATGAGGAGCCGATGGAAATTTCCGTTGCTTTCTGGGACGTAGAAGCGGAAGTCGCAAAGATCGAGAATGATCCGATCGTGCAGGACATTTTGAACAAATTCAATATTACCATTAAACCTGTCAATACGACTTGGGACGACTATGGGCAAAAGATTCAAATGTGGGCAGCGTCGGGACAGCTGCCGGACGTATTCGCGATTGACGCGATCGGCACGCAATATCAGCGGAAGTGGGTTGAGCAAGGCGTCGTCGCCCCTCTTCCGGACCTCACCAACTATCCGAATCTCGCGAAATACTTCGAAGCTCCGGATATTGCCGGACTGGCTGTCGATGGCAAGCAATACACAATTCCGAGAAGGATGTTCCCAAGCGTAGACTGGAGCGCGCTCGACCGCGTGGTCTACTACCGTTGGGATTTGGCGCAGGCTGCCGGCATTACGAAGGAGCCGGAGACTTGGGACGAATTCAAAGCGATGCTTGAAGCGATAGTGAAAGCCGATCCCGAAGGCAAGAAAATTTCCGGATTAACCTCGGCGCAAGTGAAAATGCTGGGTGGATTGTTTTGGCTATACGGCAACCCGGTTGCCACAAGCGACGGCAGCGGTGCGGATTTTAAATGGATCAAGGAAGACGGCAAGTTCATTCCTGCCGTATTCTCGAAGAACGCATTGCCTGCCCTTCAGAACATGAAGGATATGCAAGATAAAAATCTGATCGATCCGGACATCGCGCTTACCAGCCCGGAAATCGCGTACGACAAATTCGCTTCGGGCAAATCCGCGGCCATGCTTTCGGGTGGAGGATTTATTAACCTTGACGCGAACATCTATCGCAAACGCTGGGCCAACAGCTATCCGGACAAAAATGTCTCGGAAACCGTGAAGGTATTGAAACCGCTGGCTGGTGCTGACGGAGAGCGTCATCACGCTATTTTCAAAACGTATTGGTCGGAGAGCTATTTCAGCGGAAAAATCGCTCCAGAGAAGCTTGAGCGTATTCTAGCTCTTTATGATTACGTCCTGTCTCCCGAAGGGAAAACGCTGCTCACCTACGGTATCGAAGGTGTCGATTACAAGGCAGAGGGCGACAAGAAGACCATGCTGGAAACAAAATCTCTTAACGAAAAGTATCCCGCTATCGCATTTTTAAGAGACTTGGTTGCATATGAGACAGCTGACCGTTACGACCTAAGCAACCCGTCCATTGGCGACGAGGGTCTCCGACAAGATGCAGTAGAGTACGTCGACTGGGTTCTAAACAATACGAAAGTGCCGGAATATGATATTCGCCTGACGTATATGTCGACTCCGACTAAGGACAGCTTCACGGTGTTCGATCACGACGACCTGCTGAATGTAATGTTGTCTAAGGATTCCGTAGAGAAATCATGGCAGAAAATCGTTGACGGCTATAAGTCCAAGGGCCTCGATAAGATGATCGAAGAAGTGAACGCGAAGGCGAAAGAGCAAGGCATCGAATAAACTGTCGAAATAAATTCGAATAACAAAGAGAGACGACCGTCATTCCCTTTTGGGCTTGCTGGTCGTTTTTTCTTTGCATTCATACTTAGGCTGCAGATGAGGATTTAATGGAGTGAGGGTTACTGTAAGTAGTGCGATACAAAGATAAAGAGGATGAAGCATGATGTGAATTCCGTCTCGATTCAAGCGTACATGCACGAATAGGCTATTACCCACATACACTAAAGAACAGACTTCAATTTGCTTAGAAAATGGCTTGAATCGAGCTTATTGACTAAGTAAATACAACGTGGGGGTGTACGGTTCAATGCCTGGATTATTCTCAGCGATAGCGCTTTTCATTAAGCAGCTTTCATTGCTCGTCTCTTATGTCAAAAACAACGCGTTTCCCCAGCCTCTTCAAGAGGAGGAAGAAACCAAGCATTTGCAATTAATGGCAGAAGGTAATCAGCGTTCCCGTAACCTGCTTATTGAACACAATCTCCGATTAGTCGCTCACATAGTCAAAAAATTCGACAATACCGGGGAGGATCTCGAGGATTTGATCTCGATTGGAACAATTGGATTGATCAAAGCGATTGAGAGCTTTCAGACCGGGAAAGGCACGAAGCTCGCGACGTTTGCGGCTCGTTGTATTGAGAACGAAATACTTATGCATCTGCGTTCATTGAAGAAAACTCGAAAGGACGTTTCTTTGCATGATCCGATTGGCACGGATAAGGAAGGCAATGAGATCAC